>NZ_JBDGML010000059.1:0-59327 GCF_057655195.1 Arthrobacter sp. Soil_N43 | reverse complement strand
CGGCAGCACGTTCACGGCAGCGGACGGCAGCTACTGGTTCAACCTCCGGCCGTCCAACACCGAGCCCTACCTGCGCGTCAACGCCGAAGCCACCGACCACGCCACCATGGAGCGCGTCCGCGACCGCGTGCTCGCCCTGGTACGGTAAGGCAATAGACGATTCTCTGGGCTGCCACCCCTGTTATTACTTGTTCGGGTCGTTACAGGTCAGCCATCACAGAACCCGGCTTCTCGATAGCCTCGGCCACGTAGCGCAAGAATCCGCCCGCCGTGCCTCCATCGCAGACACGGTGGTCGAACGTCAGCGTCAGCTCGGTGACCTTCCGGACTTTGAGTTCGCCGTTGACTACCCACGGCTTGTCGATGATCCGGCCCACGCCCAGGATGGCAACCTCCGGATAGTTGATGATCGCCGCCGAGCCGTCCACGCCGAACACACCGTAGTTGTTGAGCGTGAAAGTGCCGCTGGCCAGGTCGGAAGGTGTCGCTTTGCCGTCGCGTGCGGCGGAAGTTAGCCGCTTGATCTCTGCGTCCAGTTCCCGGGCGCTGAGCCTATCTGCGTTGCGGACGGACGGAACCATCAGGCCCCGGTCCGTCTGGGCGGCAAAGCCCAGGTTGACTCCATCGAAGGCGACGATTTCCTGCTGTTCGCCGCCGGACGTGTCCTCCGCAGTGACGATCCTCGTGTTCAGTTCCGGATACTTTTTTAACCCAGCAGTGACAAAACGGGCAATGAAGGCCAGGAGGCCGGGAGCATCGTGTCCCTCTTTTTTCTTCAGCTCGGCTCGCATCTCAACGAGCGCCGTCGCGTCGACATCTACCCAGACCGTTGCTTCAGGGATCTCGGAGCGACTGCGGGTCATGTTGGCGGCTACCGCCTTGCGGACGCCGCGGACCGGGGTGCGGCTTATGACGCCGAGGCCGGTGCGGGCGTCGGCACTGGGCTTGCTGGTTTCGACAGGCTCAACCAGCGGTCGGCGCGGGGTTTCGACAGGCTCAACCAGCGGGCTCGCTTCGGTTTCGACAGGCTCAACCACCGGAGGATTGATGGCGGCTTCGACGTCGCGGCGCATGATCAGGCCGCTGTCACCCGAGCCCTGCACATGGCCGAGGTCCACGCCGTGTTCCTTAGCCATTCGACGGACCAGCGGGGAGATGACAGCCCCTAGCTTGCCGGGGACGCGGGTGCGCGTCAGAAGGAGGTCGTCGGCGGCAGTGGTCAGCTTTTCGGCTTGCCTCTTGGTTTCGACAGTATTGGTTTCGACAGGCTCAACCAGCGAATGCGCACGGCGCGGGCGGGTCCGGCGCACGGTTGCGGTGCCACCCGGGGTGCCGTATCCGATGAGGACGTTGCCGGAGCCGGCTTTCTCTTCCTCGCGGTAGGTTTCGGCTGCTGCTTTGGTTTCGACAGGCTCAACCACCGGGGTCTTGGTTTCTGCAGGCTTGGTTTCGACAGGCTCAACCAGCGGGGACTTGGATTCGGCACCTGCGGTCTCGACAAGGTCGACCGGCGCGGTCACCGAGATCAAAGGCTTGCCCACGTCCAGGGTCTGGCCTGGTTCGCCGTGCAGCTCGGCGACGGTGCCGGCGTACGGGGACGGGACTTCCACCATGGATTTGGCGGTCTCCACTTCGGCGATGGGCTGGTCCACACGGATTTCGTCGCCGACGGCCACGAGCCAGTTCACGAGTTCGGCTTCGGTGAGGCCCTCGCCCAGGTCGGGGAGGAGGAATACTTTGGTTTGGCTCATCTGATCAGTCTTCCCACTGGAGGTCGTCCACGGCGTCGAGGATGCGGTCCACGCCGGGCAGGTAGTAGTGCTCGAGTTTCGGGGCCGGGTACGGGACATCGAAGCCCGTCACCCGGCGGATCGGCGCGGCAAGGTGGTGGAAGCAGCGCTCCTGGACGCGGGCCACGATCTCGGAGGACACAGAGGCGAAGCCGTGGGCCTCGGCGATCACCACAGCGCGGCCGGTCTTCCGGACGGAGGCGGCGACGGTCTCGTCGTCGAACGGCACGATGGTGCGCACGTCAATGACTTCCAGGGAGCGGCCCTCCTCAGCCGCGGCGGCAGCGGCGGCGAGCGCGGTGGGCACGGACGGCCCGTACGCGATTAGTGTTGCATCGGTACCGGGACGGGCGACGGCGGCACGGCCTTCCGTGGAGGTCCCCCGTTCGGCGTTGGATTCGTGCTCGCTGCGGAGCGCCTCGAGATCCACCAGGTCCTTGGACCAGTAGAGCTTCTTGGGCTCCATGAACATCACGGGGTCGTCGGAGTCGATGGCCTCCCGGAGCATGCGGTAGGCGTCTGCCACCGTTGCAGGGGTGTAGACCTTCAGACCGGCGGTGTGGGCGTAGTAGGACTCGGACGAATCGCAGTGGTGCTCCACTCCCCCGATGCCGCCGGCGTACGGGACGCGGATGACCATGGGCAGTTTGAGGGCGCCTTTGGTCCGGTTGTGCATCTTGGCCACGTGGCTGACGATCTGTTCGAATGCCGGGTAGGCGAATGCGTCGAACTGCATTTCAATGACGGGGCGCATGCCGTTGATGGCCATGCCCACGGCCATGCCGACGATGCCGGATTCGGCCAGCGGCGTATCGAAGCAGCGCTGTTCGCCGAAGGTCTTGGTGAGGCCGTCGGTGATGCGGAAGACGCCGCCGAGCATGCCGACGTCCTCGCCGAACACCAGGACGGACTTGTCGGCGTGCATGGCGTCGGCCATCGCGGTGTTAAGGGCCTTCGCCATCGTGACCGGCTGGGGGCCGGCCGCCTCGGCGAAAGCCGCGGCAGAGGCGGCCGCCCTCGCCGTGGCGGAGCTGACGTTGCCGTTGGCCTCGGACGAAGTGGTGATGGTGGGGCTCATCGTGCGGCCTCCGTGTCGGATGAAGCGCCGGCGCTGGCGTCGCGGGCGAGCTCGTCGGCGAGCAGTGCGGACTGTTCCTTGAGCTGCGGGGTCGGGGTGGAGAAGACGTGGTTGAAGAGATCCTGCGGGTCCACGGGGACTTCCTCACTGAGGCCGTTGCGGAGCTGCGTGGCAACCGCTTCCGCTTTTTCAGCGATCCGGGACTCGCCTTCGTCGTCCAGCAGCCCCTTGTCCGTCAGGTACCTCTTGATTCGCGACAGCGGATCGCGGGCCACCCACTGGGCCACCTCGCTGTCCTGGCGGTAGCGCGTGGCATCGTCCGCATTGGTGTGCGCCTGCATGCGGTAGGTGTGTGCCTCCACGAGGAGCGGTCCGGAGCCTTCGCGGGCGAGCTTCACCGCACGGTCCAGGACCGCGAGGAGGGCCACGACGTCATTGCCGTCCACGCGTTCGCCGGCCATGCCGTAGCCGACGGCCTTGTGGGCGAGCGACGGTGCAACGGACTGGTGCGCGAGCGGCACGGAGATGGCGTACTGGTTGTTCTGCACGAAGAAGATCACCGGAAGGTGGAAGACGGCGGCGAAGTTCAGGGCCTCGTGGAAGTCGCCCTCGCTGGTGGCGCCGTCACCGCACATGGCCAGGACGACGGTGTCCTCCCCGCGCAGCTTGGCAGCGTGGGCGACGCCGACGGCGTGGAGCAGCTGAGTGGTGAGCGGGGTGCACTGGATGCCGACCTTGTGCTTGGCGGGGTCGTAGCCGCTGTGCCAGTCGCCGCGGAACAGCGTCATTGTCTGCACCGGATCGACGCCGCGGGCCATCACGGCGACGGAGTCCCGGTAGGTGGGGAACATCCAGTCGCCCTCCGACAAGCAGAGCGCAGCTGCCACCTGGCAGGCCTCCTGGCCGTGGCTGGAGGGGTAGACGGCCATGCGGCCTTGGCGGACCAGGGCGGAGTTCTGGTCATTGACCCGGCGCCCGACGACCAGCTGCTCATAGGCGGCCAGGAGTTCCTCGTCACTCGGCAGCGGGTACTCGTGGCCCGGTTCGGTGCCCTGCTCGGAGTGCGGTTTGAGGTTGCCGTCCTGGTCCACCATCTGGATCTGGTGGCGGGCCGGCAGCATGTAGTCCTCGACGGTGATGCCGAATTTGCGCACGGCCTCGGCCGCGGCGCCTTCAAGGTGCAGGTCTTCCGCCTGCTCCGGCGCCTGCCCGCCCTGCGCTGCTTGCTCGGGGGCAGTGTGGTCCGCGGAGATCGTCATTGGTCCGTCCTTCTGTAGCCACTATTCGCTCTCAGTATCATCCCGGACGATGTTTCGTATCCAGCCCCAGCGAAAATCGTGGAGAACTTTTGGAT
This sequence comes from Arthrobacter sp. Soil_N43, assembly GCF_057655195.1. Lineage (NCBI taxonomy): Bacteria > Bacillati > Actinomycetota > Actinomycetes > Micrococcales > Micrococcaceae > Arthrobacter > Arthrobacter sp. Soil_N43. The sequence continues at coordinate 55,105 of NZ_JBDGML010000059.1, read as the reverse complement.
ATTGCCCTACTCTGAAAGACAAATCGTAAGTGTGAGCTGGGTTACCGACGGGAGTAGTAGACAAATGGCAGGAGCCGATCCTGGGCAGGTCGCGGTGCCGCTCGACGACGTGGACCGCAACATCATCGCGGAGCTGACGCGGGACGGACGGATGTCAGTGACGCAGGTGGCCGAGAACGTCCACATCTCGCGCGCACACGCCTACACGAGGATCGCCCGGCTGACCGGTGAGGGCGTGCTGACCAAGTTCACAGCCCTGGTGGATCCGATCAAGGCCGGCCTAAAGTCCTCCGCCTACGTGACGCTGAAGGTGCGGCAGCATTCCTGGCGTGAGCTCCGAGAACTGCTGCGGGCGATCCCTGAGGTGCACCACATCGCGCTGGTTGGCGGGGACTTTGACGTCATCTTACTGGTGCGGGCCGTGGACAACGTGGACCTGCGGAGGGTGATCTTCGACCAATTGCAGTCCATGCCTGGGGTGCTGGATACGCAGACTTTTCTCGTGTTTGAGGATGTGGATACGCGGTAGCTTCCTGACTTCTCACTCATCCCCCTTCTGACATAAAGCTGCGCCGCGAGACGAGATGTTTGTACAGACCGGTTGAAGATACCGTCCGATGATCACGTGTTTGAATAGCATTCCTCTGGGCGCAGAAACACCGACCAATGGGTTGCGGCCAGCCGTCAAACAATTGCGGTGAACCATGTCAACGGCCTTACATCGCGCCCGATCGCATCGGCGCGGAGCGTGGCGCCTTCAATCGGGCGCGTTGTTGAAATGAACTCAAATCTGTCGCCTGGGCTTCCAAATCGGGACCCAATCGCGTCTGATCCTTGCCTGGCGCGTCCAAAAAGGCATCCATCCGTAGAATCACTAGCAGAAGCACAGACATCAAGGCAGTCATGGGCGTAATCGTGATCACGCCATAACCGGTCTGCAGCGCACCTATGAAACCCAGGACCATGCCCCCGGCTGCAACACTCCGCCACGACCCCCTGCGTATCATCATCATTGCGGCCCATACGCTCATGAGAAGGACAATGAGGAAACCTATCCCAGCCACCAGACCGGCCCGATACACACTGGCAAGGGGAGCATTCGCTACCATATTGACCGCGTACGACACGGCCGCATTTCGAAACTCTGGGCGTCCCCACCCGAGACCCCATAACCAATCGTTGGTCATGATGGACGAAAACTGGTCTAGGGCTTCGAGACGGTCCACAGACCCTACGTCTTGCTGGCCAAAACTAGTCAACAGCCGCTGCCGCGTAACAGGTATCGCAAACACGAGCGCAGTGACTCCACCACTCGCAACCAGAACGCCCGCCCTCCGCCCGAGATTTTTCCGATTGAACACCACAAAAATTATCAAGGTCGAAGCGAGCGCGAGCATTCCACCGCGACTGAGCGTTGCCACAAGCGCCACGAGAAGTACACAGACTAGCCAAAACCGGCCGTGACCTTTGAAAAGCAAGAAAGCAATAACAACCGCTACAAAAAAGAACATAGCTGCAATATTCGGATCCACGAAACTGCCCGATAGTCTGGCAGCGACCCGTTCGCCGTTTTGCAGAAAATATGCTTGACTGTCGTCCGCATTCCGCTGATAACCGATCGCACCCAAGAGGTTAAGAAGAAATGATCCGCCAGGCACAATGCTGGCTAGGGCGAAAATTGCACCAGCGGCGGTCGCGACAACAAACGTTCGGGCAAGCTGGCGTATTTCGTGTGCAGTGTGACGAACTAGAACTAACACAAGACTGACTGCGATGGCCCATTTCCAAAACTCGATATCGTCGGAAAGCCCGAACCGCCCTCGAGTCGCTATGTACGCCAAGAAGCTTGCAAACAACAATCCAAAAACTGCGATAAGTCCAGGTTTCCACACCCCTCCAGAGGCCGGTTTCGGGATCAAGCCTATGGCTACCGATATCCAATAAATGACCGTCAAACAGAGAATCAACTGAATCTGAAACCCCAACAGCGGCACCGCGGAAAAAGGTGCGGCACCAAGGACGATCATTATGCTCTTGGCGATCAATACAGGTCGACGAAAAACGATGGCAACGGCAATAGGGCCGGCGATGAGGGCCAAAGCCACGGTCCGCCACATCCCGTCGGCCATTACTACTATCCCCGAAACTACAATTACGACGGGGAGCAGAATAAGGAAATAGGGATCTAATCTATGCCGGCCAAGAAACCTTTTATCGCTTGGCGGAAAGTAGCGGCCCGATATGGATCGCCGCATTTTGCCACCTCCTTTCGGTTCCATGATTGAAGTTCAAACTCATGTAACCCGCGGAGAATACCGCGGGGCGAAGACTCATCGTAAAGAATTCCAGATTTACCATGTGTCACGGTGTCAAGCGCACCACCGCCTCTGAAAGCAACTACGGGCGTGCCGGTCGAGATAGCCTCAGTGGCCACCATGCCGAAATCATCCTCACTCGGCATTATGACGGCAGACGCACGCCGAAAAATCTCCGCGAGAGCCTCCGAACTAGCTGGACCCACGAATTTTACGTTGCGAGGTGCTCTGGCTTCCAACGCTTGCCGATCTCGCCCATCGCCGACGACAGTGAGCGTTCGGCCTGGGGACTCTGAAAATGCATCGATCAGAATGCCGAGCTTCTTGTAGGGTTCAACGATCCGACCAGCCCACACGTAGTCCTTATGATCAGCTGTGGGTACATAAGACGGATAGAAGAAGTCCTCGACAGGGGGAGGGATAATCTCAGAGTCACGGCCGTAATAGCGACGAATACGGCCTTGAACGGCCCTACTAGTCGATATGAAGTGGTCCGTTGAGCGAACAGAACGGCGATCAAGGCCGCGTATTAGAGGTGCGGCACCGAATCGCCAGGCAGCTCCAACTGCTTTACCCATAGATCTGGAATACTCTTCCACCCCGCTCCATGCCTGGCGTAACGGCGAATGACAGTAAACGACCTTGGTACCTTCGCTTCTCACCATGTGGGAAAATCCATAGGAAGACGCCAACAAATTGCCATCAACTCTTGAGCTAATAAGCGCATTTAGCGCATGCATGACGGCTAAGGGTCGGTAATTTTCTTCATTGACCCAGCTGGGGGATAAGAATTCGTAGCATTCACCGATTCCCATCCGCTCAACGGTTTCAACATTCCCAGCCAGAATTTTTACTTTCTCTGTTCCGACAGCGGCGTGCAACTGCGCGGTCACACGTTCAGCGCCACCAAAATGATAAGCAAAATCATGGGAAATAGTCCAAGTAGAGTTCACTGTCCAACCAACCAGTCATGAATAACAGTATGCGGAGCCCCTTGGGTCCAACGATCGGCGTTTGCTTGAAATAGATCCGTTCCGCTTCGTCTAGCAAGTTGGGGATCCATCAACAAAGCTCGGGACGCCTCTACAAGACTGGCCTCATCGTCATGTTCATCCAGCGGAAGAACATCTCGTAATGATCCCAAGGCAGCACGCGTTCCCAATACGGGCAGCCCAATTGAGGCCGCTTCGAGTATCTTCACGCGGACGCCTCCACCAGTCTGCACCGGGGCAATCAACGCCCGCGCACTAGACAAAAGTCCATCCAAATCTGACACGAAATTCATGTCCTGAACACCGGGCGGCAGTTGTCTAGGCCGAGTCCTCCCGGCAGGCTTACCGACAAGCACAAGACGGGCATTGGGAATTCCCGCTGAAATGAGAGGCCACAATTTCAACGTGCGTTCGGCTGCGTCTTCGTTGGGAGGCCAAGTACGATCTCCGAGAAACACAAGGGTCGGGGGCGTCAAGGAACGATCAGATGCCACCTTAGGCGCTAGCGTCAAATTAAGCCAATAGGGTTTCGCCGCTCGCGAACTCAGCACCTCTCCCCGATCGAAGTAGGCAGTCGATCGCGCCAGCCTTGCAATGCGATTTTCATCATTGACAAGTCGGCGATGTTCAAATTGCATGAGTTTCGGTCGGGTATTTTTCCACACGTCTGCTTCAGAAACGTGACTATTGACCATCAGCGATTCCCGCGCTTCACCAGGTCTCGCGGTAAGGAATGATTCAGCCATGTACGTGTGCTCCGCGACGAATCGATCTGCTTTTGATTCGGCAATAGCGCTCTCAAGTCCTGGCGTCTCAAAACGACAGTGAATCAGACTCTTCTGAGTTCGAATACTTCTAGCTAACAATGAAACATTGTTCAGCGGCGGCTTCGCCGTCCGCCTGATGCCGTCATCACAGATGTGAGAGTTGGGGCTCAAAGCTATGCCCCCGACGGCGAAGCTTTCCTGGGCCAGTGACATTACGAGCTTAGTCATGGCCACGTCACCGCCATGCTCGGTGGCGGGATCCTTAGATAAGAGAAAGTCGACCTTCAATTAACGCCACTTCCCTTACTTACGAGTTCCAGCTCAATGGTCTCGCAATAACTGTCCAATATTTGCATTTCTTTCTCGGTGACTGCAGGCAGTAAGCATGCCTCGACAATCTTGGAACCAAGTGAAAGAGATTCAGCAGCATCAAAGGATTCTTCGTCCACCACAAAACATTGAGGAAGCATAGACAAGGCTTCGCGTACTTTGTGCGATCGACTGACAGCAACGACACGACTGCCTGCTATGGCACCCAGCACGCCCGCGTGCAATCTATACCCGCCGACCACGCTTGCTTCTTGCAAGACGGCGTAAAGGTCCCGATAGTTCTCCGGGCGGATCACAGAGACACGGTTCGAAGCAAGGCCCTGCTGGATGGCGCACAGTGACCGGTAATCATCTAAAGCTGGAACCGAGCTGGTCTGCATAGCAACGAGCACGACGTCCTTGTCTGTTTTCTGCAAGACCTCTGCTACAGCGACTCGAATGACTTCCTCTCGAGTCGATCTGAACGATTCATTTTCGATTGCGATCGTGAACACCACACGTTGTCTTGCTGCCGAGGGACTTGCAGCCGGCAGGTGTCGTCGCGCCAACCATCCAATGTCTGGAATCACCTCAGCAGTGCCACCTATGCGTTCAATATTCGTCTTAGATGGCCGGTCCCTAACGGAAACGGACCGAGCCAGGCCTAACGCGACACGGGCCAACATTGCCCCGAGCTTCGTCTTGAAGCCCTCTACGCCGATCCCAATGAATGAGTGCTCTATCCCCTTCAGACGGAGTGCAATGGCTAGTGACGCAAAGTGAATCAAGAAACCGTGCCCAAAATGATCGTTAAGAAGACCTCCTCCCACGATGAGGAGCCGGTCACGCCTACGCAAATTCGCGACTATCGCTCGTCGTCCGTGAACCGAGTCTTTCGCGAAAGGAAAAAACTCACCAGCGAACACCTTGGGTCGCAGACCCGCAGATTCGAGTGATCTACGGGCGAGATCGCCCAGCATATCGTCCCCGAGATTCCCATTCCCATAGGCACCCAACAACCATACGGTCCCAGCATTCTTCATCATACGATTTCCCTGGTTCTTGAGCCGATATATGCAGAGACATTTTTGTGCGCTCTTAAATAGACAAGACATAGAAGAGCCTCGCTAATGACGGCCGCCACGGCGGCACCAATGCTGCCTTGCGACACAAAGACAAGCACCAAGCAGAAATCCACCAGTGTTGTGGCAACAGTCGCCAACGTGCGTGTCACGTCCTTCCGCGCCACAGTTAGAGCAACAGTACATACATGATTTACCGCTCTGAGGACTACGAACAGGGACAAGACGGTTAGAGTCGGGCCGAGGGGGTCCATCATCCCCAACCAAGTCAACAGAAGGCCTCCGAGCAGCACGATGGAACCTATGCCAATGGCCGGGGGCACAACACGCACAAGACGAGCGCCAGGCCCACCCGCCCGCAACTCTCTAACGTGAGTGTTCGCGTGATTCAGAAACAATCCGGCTGCAGACCACGCGATAAGCGAGGCAATTGAATAGGTTCCCGCCGCTTCGTCGCCAGCCACGATCCCGAGGACCAATACGTCACCTTGCGCGTATCCGGCGCCGGCCAGCGCCCCGAAGCTGAGCAGGACGGATTCTCGGGCCTTCCCCGGCAACCGCGGGAGGGCGAAGCCATATCGCAAGGCGGCAACGAGAACTGCACCCAAATACGCTCCGGCATATAGAAGCGAGGCCATTTCGACACTTGGATCCGCTGATAGGACCAGGTACGCGCCGCCAACAGCAATGCTTAGAGCCTGTCTAACGAGATCCAGAAGCATCACTCGGTCCACTAGACCACCACGAACTGAGTGCGACTTAAGCGCATTCAATGCTATTTCTCCGCCGGCAATGACTATAGCAAACCCAATAATATAGTTGACCTGAATAAGGCTTAAGCCAGCCAGAATCAAGCCCACGCTAAAAGATGTGCGTACCCGTCGCTCCCGCTCAAAAGCACGCTCGGAGATTCGAATCGATCTGACAAGAAAAGGGTTGTCAATTACGCCGACAAATATTCCGGAGGCCGCAAAAGCCATTGCGTATCGACCGTAATCGCCCACATCCAGTTGGGCCACCACCACGACTGTCCAACCCAAGCCCAGGAAGCGTCCGAGATACATCCAGCCGGAGGCCCAAAGGGCGGTTAGTATTTTGGACTCACGCCGGAGATTTCGAAGCAACTTTTCCCCAACGTTCCTTGAAAGGCGTCACGGCTTCGGCCAGTGACCGAGAAGCCTGCAACAAGGTTGCCTGTTCTCCAAGGAGTCTCAGAGTAGCGTCGTCGGTCACAGTAGCGAATGTGAGATCTGACAAGAGCTGGACATCGTTTGGTGCCGTGACGAGCCCGCCATCTCGCGAAGCCTCCGATAGCGTGCCCGACTCGGAAGCAACAACCGGAGTTCCGTAGGCAAAGGCCCTAGCAGCCACTCCGGAGACCGAAAGGATTTCGCCGTATCGGCTCGTATTTGCGTACGGCAAAAGTATGGCCCTCACCGAGTTGAAGAAGTCATCCTCGGCCGCGCCATCGACGCCGCCCAAGATGGTCACCCCAGGTACCGGTGCTAACTTCTCTGTGCCGCGCCCGGCAACAACAATGTCAACTTGGTCCGGAAGAACTCTCCGAAGTTCTACGAGTCTGTCGAAGCCCTTGCCTTTGTATGCATGACCAAAGAGTCCAATGGCCAACGGCCGCTGAACTGCTGGCGATAATTTCGGTCGTGAAGGCACGTAGTGCCGGGCACTGAGCACTTCGCAGCCTGGAAACTTTTGCTGCAATCCGGTCTTGCCCAGATCACTCAGAGCGATAAGTACCGTATTCCTCAACACTCGTCGCTCAATAGCCGCACTCAGCCTACGCAATGGGAAGTGCAGTCCATGATTAATCCATCTGTTCTTGGCTATCATTTTTGACCTAAAAGGCCACCACACACTAAAGGGCGGATCGTGGACTGTGGCCGTCGTGAGTGATGCTCTTTGCCCCGCTAATAGCCAAAAGGGGGCTAAGGAGCCAGCAGACAATTCAAAGTGCAGGACGACGGGTCGTCCGTCGCCTCTCGCTTGCTTCAGTACGCGCTTGAGACGTAGGCGGTCCTTTACCAGGTCAAGGATCCCCACCTGCCCAGGGCCACCGGTACGAATTTCGTGAAAGCTCTGGAAGCCTTTGGCCGCCTCCGACACGAAGTCTTCAGCGTAATCGCCGACTCCACCCGAGTTTGCGCGTGGCGCAACGACTACCAGTGTCGCAGGAACCTGTTCAAGGTCGTGGTTGGTGTCATCCTGTGTCGATATCACGGTCACCCTAGTAAAATAGCGGCCGGTAGGCGGGATCATAATCGAGTTCGGCCTCTCGATTACCGACCTTCTGAGCTGGATTTCCCACCACGATTTCCTGAGGGAGGACATCTTTCCGGACCAAGGAGCAGGCGCCGACGACCGCTCGGTCACCAATGGAGACACCGGGGAGTACCGTCACACGACTCGCGAGCCATACATAGGAACCGATGTTCACCGGCTTCATGTATGCAGCGAAACTCGGGGAATGGACCTCGTGCGCGGCAGTGATGATCTGAGTGTCGCTCGCAATGACCGTCCTGTCGCCGATAACCAGGCCGCCGCGTGAGTCCAACATGCAACGGAATCCTACCGAGACGCTGTCACCTACTTCCAGAGAGTCAGCCGCAAGCACAGTTGTCCCACGAAAGATCGACGTCGACTGGCCAATCTTCGCCCCAGCTAATCGTAGGACTGATAGGCGGACGGTGTGAGACGGAAAGTGCGTGAAAACGAGGTTGTAGGCCACCTCCGTCAATCTTCTTAACTTTCTGACTGCAACCTTTGGCATGGTGAACCCTTTCAAGCACTGCTGGCTTTCGACAACATCGAACCAGCCGAAGCGGTATTGGCTAATTTGAGCGGAAACGCTGAGGTGCACGTTCGTTGCCGGGCAGCATAAGTTCCCCAAATTCTGAGGGCTGGAGATTGGCTTTACCGGACAATCGCCTGCTTCCAGGCGAAACCACATCGTGCTGGCTCAACTGAGGCTCTGTCTGGCGAACCAACTTGCGGCTTTCGTACCTGTAGTAGCCCCCATACGCATAAGCATCTGGACCCTTGGCAGGGATTCGGTTCAAAACTAATCCAAGTACTTCAGCTTCAACCATTTCGAGGGCCGTGAGCGACTTTTCCAATTCCGCTTGGCGGACACCTTGCATCCCAACGACAACGACGACGCCGCCGACCAGCTGAGAGAGCACCGCTCCGTCAGTCACGGGAAGTAGCGGCGGTGCGTCTATTATGACGGCGTCAAATGTCGCCTCCAACTTTTCCAGTAGCCGACGCATCTGATCCGAGCCCAAGAGTTCGCTCGGATTCGGCGGAATCTGACCGGAAGTTAGAACGTAAAGGTCATGCGCTCCCCAGCTTTGCAGGAGGTCCTCGACATCAGCTTGACCAATAAGCGCGGTTGTGAGCCCAACCGTCCTATCAAGTCCCAAGTAGTCCCCAACCATGGGCCGCCTCAGGTCTGCATCTATCAACACAACGGACTGCCCCGACTGCGCCATAGAGATGGCCAAGTTCGTAGCGGTCGTACTCTTACCCTCCCCTGGAAGCGACGAAGTGATGAGCACGGTCTTGCTCTTGTTGCTTATATGGGCAAATTGGAGGTTCGTACGCAACTGACGAAACGACTCCGCTCGTGGACTCAGTGCTTCGACGTGGGTGATAAGAGGCTTCTTAATGGCGTCTGCATCGAAGGTGATACCTCCGAGGATTGGCGTTGACGTTACACTGCGTACGTCGACTTCACCGCGGATCTTATTGTCCAAGATGGTTCTGAGTACTGAAGCGGCAATACCTGAGACAAGTCCCACAGCAAAGCCTAAGATCAGATTCAGCTTAGTGTTGGGCGACGTCGGCGCCTCGGGTGCTGTTGCTGGAGTGACGACGGAAAGTCGCACTGGCGACTGCCCGCCACTCTGCGGCTTCTCCAGGCTGTCAACAGCCTTTACCAAGCTGTCTGCGACAGCGGCGGCGATTGCGGCGGACTGCACCGGCGAGTTGTCATTGACCGAAATCGTGATGAGCACGGTATTAAGGTCAGAACTGGCCTTTATTTCATTAGCCAGTTCGATCGCTGTCATGTTCAACCCGAGCTTTTCAATTACGGGGTCGAGAACGGCTGGCGTCGTCACTGTTTTGACGTAGGACTGGACGCGCGCCTGGCTGAAGGTGTTTCCCTGCTGTAGCTCGGTTACACTGCCAGAACTCTGGATGGCAACAAAAAGTTGCGTCGTCGATGAATAGCTTGGTTTTGCCAAAAGGGACGCTGTTCCGCCAGCTATTAAACCGGCGAGAGCCAGCACCACGATCATGATCCAGTTGCGTCTGAGCAACCGAAGGTAGTCACGTATTTCCAAACTCCGAAGTCCCCCCTTGGGCTTGTGCCGAGACCCGCCCGAGGCACGTCAGCAGAACGGCAATATTCGTGCGGTCATAACTATACTAGACGCTCAGACCCTGCCTGATTGCCCTTGGCCCTTCTCTTCAGTGCTCAATGCAAGCTGGCACATGAAGGTCCCCGCGCCGCATCAATTGCCAACGAGCGGTCCTCTGCAGGCCCAAGATAATCCAATTCCTAAGGGGACTGCTCGCGGGCGCCAGCTACACTGCAGCTATCGCTGATCAGCCCCATGGCCACTCACTCGCTCCTAGCTACTAATGACGGTCAAGAACGCCCACTGGAATGTGACGACGACCCGGATCGGTCGTGTCGAAAGAACCTGTAATCTGATGACGATCAGAGTCGGGAACTAGCGGGGGTAATTGGGGGAGTTCATGGGGCGCACTCTTGACTGGCGACTCAAGTACTCACGACGCATCGCCGTTGTGGACGCTGCAGTCATTGTTTGGGCGGTTGCTGGCGCTTACATCATTCGGTTCGGCCTGGAGACAGAGCAACGTGCGTCAGACGGAGATTCAATGTATGTCTGGATCTCCGGGGCGCTGGTCATTGGCTGGTGGCTAATGTTGGCGGCCTGGAACAGCCGGCAAAGCCACATCTTGGGAGCTGGGACCGAGGAATACAAGAGAGTGGCTGCCGCCTCCCTGTGGTTATTCGGGCTGGTGGCTATATTTTCTTACGTATCGCGGATTGACACGGCACGCGGCTATGTCGGTGTCGCACTACCGGCGGGCTTGCTCGGGCTGCTCCTAGCCCGTTGGCTAATGAGGCAGCACCTAAGCGTTGACCGGCAAAATGGCAATAGCATGTCTCGACTGATGCTTATCGGCGGAGCCAGTGCCGTGGCCCACCTGTCTTCCAGCCTGGCTCGGGCAAAACACGCAGGATATCTACCCATTGCCGCTTACATTCCCGGTACCGTCCATACGGAACCGAATGAACCCGTGTCCGGTCTCCCAATTTTGGGCCACGCCCCTTCTGCGTCTGCGATTATGGCTGCTATCGACGTGTGTGAGGCGGACGCCGTGGCCGTGTCTGCCGGCGTTCAGCTTCATCCGCAGACTCTGCGTCACCTCGGCTGGGAACTGGCGGCGCGCAACGTCGGACTCATCATGGCACCGGCCCTCACAGATATCGCTGGACCGCGGATCCACACGCAACAGGTCGCGGGATTGCCCCTGATACACGTCACGACTCCGACTCTCGAGGGCGGCCAGCGTGTTGCCAAACGCCTATTTGACGTAGTCGTGTCGGGGTTGCTTATAGTCGCCGCTTCGCCGCTGATGGCGATAATAGCAATCGTGGTGAAGGCAGATAGTCGGGGACCCGCCCTTTTCAGACAGGAACGAGTGGGCATCGAGGGACGCACCTTCAAGATGCTGAAGTTTCGGTCGATGGTCGTCGATGCCGAGGCCCGCCTTGCCGATCTAGAACATCGAAACGAAGGGCACGGGGTTTTGTTCAAAATCAAGAACGATCCACGCGTCACGCGTGTCGGTGGCTTTCTCCGAAAACTAAGCCTGGATGAGCTGCCCCAGCTATTCAACATTTTCGGAGGCTCCATGAGCCTCGTAGGCCCCCGCCCGCCCTTGGCCAGAGAAGTAGCAGAATATGAGCACGACGTACGACGCCGACTGTTGGTAAAGCCCGGCCTGACCGGGCTCTGGCAAGTGAGCGGCCGTTCCAATCTCTCATGGCAAGACTCAGTTCGCTTGGACCTTTACTACGTCGAGAATTGGTCGCTAGCCGGTGATTTTGTAATCCTTCTCCGCACAGTTCGAGCGGTTTTCCGTAGCACGGGCGCATATTAGCCGCCGCAACCATCTTCGAAGAGGTTATTTGTGTCCATGACTGACTTACCCGCATCGCCCCGGGGAAACCGAACCGGGTCATCAAATGACACCCCAAGCCGTTCTCGGCGGTTGTTTCGGTCCCGGGTCGTTGCCGTTGCCGTCTGGCTGGGTGTTGCGGCAGTCCTCCTTTTTGGAGCCGCAGGCTGGCTGGGTATCAAGGCAAGCGTCGTCAAATCTGAACTGGACGCTGCAGCAAAGATATTGCCTCAGCTCAAAAAGTCCATCTTGGACAAGAAGAATCAGGCTGCCACCCAAGATGTCGAGGAGATGGCAGCCCATACGGCGAAGGCGCGGAGTGCGACTGAAGATCCGCTCTGGATACTAGCCGCGGCACTGCCCTGGATCGGACCAAATTTTAGCGCGACTTCGGAAGTTGCTCGCGCCGCAGACGACGTGGTGACCCTGGGAGCTAAGCCTCTTGCAGGAGTCTACGCACTAATGGAGTGGGACAGTCTTTTCCCTAGCAGCGCAGGCATGGACCTTGGTCGCCTTCAACGTGCGTCACCGGACGTCACGTCCGCAGCTCACGCCGTGGCCGTATCTGCGGATCGACTGCAGAATATCGACAAAACTGCATTGTTCCCGCAGGTTGCTGAACCTTTAGCAAACGCGTACAACGAGCTACGAGCGGTGTCGGCCACTTTGGAAGGCTCGGCCGACGCAGTACAGCTTGCCCCTGGCATGTTAGGGGCTTCAACGCCACGAAACTATCTCCTGCTCATCCAGAACAATGCCGAGACTCGAGCCACTGGGGGAATACCTGGTGCCTTGGCTGTGATGAAGGTAGATCACGGGCAGGTGTCCCTCGATCGACAGACGAGCGCAACCGAGCTGGGGGCCATGGCTCCAACCATTCCGATCGAACCCGAACAACGCCAGATTTATTCGGGCCGCGTCGGCAAATACATGCAGGACGTCAATCTCACGCCAGACTTTCCGACGTCGGCGAGTGCTGCATTGGCCATGTGGCAGCAAAAGACCGGTGAACGTCTCGACGGTGTTGTTTCGATTGACCCTGTTGCGTTGAGCTACCTGCTGAGCGCCACCGGCCCTGTAACTTTGTCCGATCCGCAAGTGCAAGACTTGGTGAGCGGCGCATTGCCAACCGAACTGACTCAAGCAAACGTAGTAAAGACGCTACTTTCCGACGTTTACGCAGAGGTACCCGAACCCAGGATGCAAGACTTGTACTTTGCAAGCGTCGCTAAGGAGATATTTGGGACGTTGTCGTCTGGCAAGAACGACAACGTAAAGCTGATGGAAGGCATTTTCAGAGGGGTCGACGAAGGCAGGATTTTCGTCTGGTCGGCTGCATCCGCCGAACAATCCGTAATCGCTAAATATCCCCTCGGTGGCTCGATCTCTGCCAGCAGCAACTCGCCAGCGCAATTCGGCGCATACTTCAATGATGGTACGGGCGCAAAGATGGACTTCTACGTCAAGCGGACTGCGCAACTAATAAAGGAATGCACCACAGACGGCTACGCCCAAGTCAAGGTGCGCATCACCAGCACCAACACAGCGCCCAAGGACGCGGCTACATCCCTTCCCGAATACGTGACCGGTGGAGGTGCATTCGGCGTTCCTGCGGGCAGCGTTCAGACGAACATCATCGCGTATGGACCCGTGCAGTCAAATGTAGAAACAGTCTTTGTGGCCGGTAAGAAGACAGAATTTGCCTCTCATAGACACAGTGGTCGCCCGGTAGGAATGGTCACCATGCAGCTCGCTCCCGGCCAAAGCAGCACCGTCGAGTTCAATTTCGACAAGATAGTGCAGCACGCAGAGCCAAGCCTGTCGGTCACGCCAACCGTCCAGGGGCTCAAGGAGGTCGTTTTGAGCACGATTTCCGAGAAGTGCGTTCCGGCTCCATAGCCAACTCATTAACAGTTTGTAAAGTGTCTGGATTCACTTTGGATGCACCCATACCGGGATGCTAATCTTTGGTGGGCAGGACAACGAGATTCACCCCACGGTCACATGGGGATGGGGAATCTCCACAATAATGTGACATCCGTGTTATAAGGTCTCAGGGGGACATAAATGAAGAAGTCTATTGCTGCGCTCACGCTCGCAGGAACTATCGCACTGACCGGCACCGCGCCGGCCATGGCCGCCAACTACCCGGCACCGCCCGCCAATGCTGCTGTTTCTGACGGCGTGGTTGGACCCGGCGAAGCCTTCACTTTCTCCGGCCGGGGCTTCCTCGCTGGTGAACAGCTCATCATCCGCGTAACGCCAGGCACGCCTCCGGCATCCAACGGCGCAAGCATCGCCAACGGTAGCCGTAGTGTGCCCAGCAAGATCAACGTCGTTATGGCGGCACAGGAGTTCCGCACCACAGCTGACGCCGCTGGCGCCTTCGCATACCCGCTGACCATCAGCGATTCTGGCGTCTACACGCTGACTGCTACGGGTGTCACCTCGGGCAAGGTCGCAACCCAGACCATCACCGTTGCCGGGACCGCAGCTGGCTCGTCCAGCACCGATGGTAGCGGTGCTGGCCTGGCTAACACCGGCGGCACAGGGCTCGCCAACACCGGTGCCGACTCCAGCCTCATTCTGTGGTCGCTCGTCGGTGGCGGCGCACTGGCAGCGGGTGCTGCTTCGGTGGTAGTCGTTCGCCGCCGTGCCAACGCTGAGGCCTCTGCCTAAGCATTAGGCTCTAACGCTCTAAAAGAGGCGGGTGCTTCTCTGGAAATCAGAGAAGCACCCGCCTCTTTGTATGTCGTCAACTACGCAACAGAAAAGAGCCCGGTGCAATTCGCTCCGGGCTCTTCAAGCAGAATCAGTCAATCAGCCGTTGAACTCTTTCATCCAGGACTTCAGGTCCTCACCAAATTCAGCACGTTCGGAGGCCAGCGTGATCACCGCTTTGAGGTAGCTCAGCTTGTCGCCGGTGTCGTAGCGGCGGCCGCGGAAGACAACGCCATAAACTCCTGAGCCCTCCCCCTCCCCCGCGGTAAGCGTCTGCAGGGCGTCGGTCAGCTGAATTTCGCCGCCTCGTCCGGGTTCCGTCTCTTCCAGAACCTCGAACACTGCCGGGTGCAGCACGTAGCGCCCGATGACAGCCAGGTTGGACGGCGCCTCGTTCACAGAGGGCTTCTCCACCAGACTATTGACCCGAACAAAGTCCTCGCCCTCAATCGCGGAGATGTCAGCGCAGCCGTAGGCGCTGATCTGCGACGGCTCCACCTCGATCAGGGCAATCACCGAGCCGCCGGTTTTCGCTTGGACGTCCATCATCGTGGTCAGAAGCTCGTCCCGCTCGTCGATAAGGTCATCACCCAGCAGGACAGCGAACGGCTCGTCCCCCACGTGCTGTCGCCCGCACAGAACAGCGTGCCCGAGCCCCTTCGGCTCACCCTGACGGACGTAATGGATGGGCCCGAGGCCCGACGCGTGTTGGACGGCGTCCAACCGCGCCTGATCACCCTTTAGTTCCAGCGTGCGCTCCAGAGCAGGCGCGCGGTCAAAGTGATCCTCTAAGGCCCGCTTGTTGCGGCCGGTGATCATCAGAACGTCAGTGAGGCCGGCCGACACCGCTTCCTCAACGACGAACTGGATGGCCGGGGCATCCACTACCGGCAGCATCTCCTTCGGCATCGCCTTGGTGGCTGGCAGGAAGCGGGTGCCCAAGCCGGCCGCGGGAATGACGGCCTTACGAACTGATTTCCCCAATGTTTTCATGAACGAACCCTATAAATTGACTTGCCGAATACAAAATTTCGGTTCGCTGATTTCGACGCGGACAAAGAAGTCCCGTAGCTTTTCCTTATGGGTAAATGGGAGGACGTAGACGCCGTAAGCGTGGCGCGGAGCCTCTTGGCCATCTACCTCTCCGGCCTGGCCCTAGTGGCGTATTGGCCCTCCCCCGTTGACCGGCCGGTTGCGGGGAAGCTGCAGGCAGTGCTCTTTGCTCTCCACACGGCCGGTCTCCCTCAACTGGTCAACTACAACTTCGTAGAGTTCTCGTCCAACATCCTGATGTTCGCGCCGATCGGAGTGCTGGCAGCGTTGGCTTTCCCGGCACTCCATCGCGGACGGATCATCATGGCTGCCTTCCTGGCGTCCTGCTGCATGGAGGCCGGCCAGCTGCTGTTCCTGCACGACCGGTTCCCGAGCGCCATGGATCTTGTGGCCAATACCAGCGGCGCGATGCTGGGGCTTTGGATGTTGAGCCAGGTGGAGGAGCGGTTTCGACAGGCTCAACCAGCACTGCCGCCGAAACCTGACCGGCCTCCGAGGATTGGTTTCGACTAGCTCAACCACCGGGGCTCAATCACCAGCGAAGTTGGGTTCGCGCTTCTCCTGAAACGCGCGGAAGCCCTCGGCGTAGTCGTCGCTCTTGCACAGCCTCGCCTGCTCGGCGTTCTCCTCCTGCATGGACGCCCACAGACCGAGGCGCTGGTCGCGGATGTGCGCCACCAGCTCTTTGCTCGCCTTGAAGGCACCTGTTGCACCGGTGGCAACCTTAGCGACTATGGCTCGGGTCGACTCCAGCAGCTCACCGGCCGGCATTGCCCGGCTAAACATCCCCTGAGCCACCGCCTCGGTCCCAGACATCAGCTCCGCCGTGTAGATCAGGTCCAAGGTCCTGTGCATGCCGAGCCGCTCCGTGAAGTACCAGTGCCCGCCGGAGTCGAGCGTGGCGCCAAGCTTGGCGAACGGCGAGCCGAACTTCGCGTTCTCCGCCACGTACACCACGTCCGTGGCCAGCAGCAGCCCCAGCCCTACGCCAAGGCACGCGCCCTGGGCCGCGGCGAAGGTGGGCGCCGGGAAGGACGCCATCTTCTGCAGCAGCGGCTGCACCAGCCCGGCCAGGTACGCCTCGGCATCGTCGCTCTCCGGCGTGACGCCGGCGATGTCCCGGCCTGCGCAGAAGGCGCGACCCTCTCCCCTGAGCAGCAGTGCCCGCACCTCACCCCGCGAGGCGGCGGCAGCGGCGTCGTCGTACGCCTGGGTTAAATCCGCCAGGGCCTGCTCGTCAAGGGAGTTCAGCTTGTGCGGGGCGTTGAGGACGACTTCGGCGACGCCGTTGTCGATGGAGAGGGAGATCATTGTTTCCTTCTTTCGGGTTTCGGCAAGCTCGGTTTCGACAGGCTCAACCACCAGTATTCGGTTTCGACAGGCTCAATCACCGGGGTTTCGACAGGCTCAACCACCGGATTTCGACAAGCTCAATCACCGGCGTTACACGTCGAAGTCGACCGTGACTTCCTTGCTGGTGGGGTGCGACTGGCAGGTCAGGACGTAGCCCTTGTCCAGCTCATCCTGCTCCAGCGCGTAGTTTTCGTCCATGGTGACGCTGCCGGTGACCACCTTGGCGCGGCACGTGCCGCACACTCCCCCGGCGCACGCGAACGGCACGTCCGGGCGGACGCGCAGCGCCGCGTTGAGGATCGATTCGCGGGCGTGCGTGGGGCTGGCCACATCGCCCTGCAGGCCGTCCAGCTTGAACGTGATCTTGTAGGTCTCCTTGGACTCGTCCTCGATGACGGGACGGCCGGCGTTGCCCTCGGGCCGGTCCGGCTTGCCAGAGGTGAACAGCTCGAAGCGGATGTGCTCGGGCTTCACGCCACGCTCGGCCAAGGTGTCCCGGCACAGCTGCACCAGCTCGAACGGCCCGCACAGGAACCACTCGTCCACATCGTCCGCGTGGAGGGCGGTGCCCAGCAGCGCCCGCAGCTTCTCGGCGTCGATCCGGCCGCTCAGCAGCGGCGCGATCCGCTGCTCGCGGGACAGCACATGGTGCAGGGCCAGGCGCGACGGGTACTTGTCCTTCAGGTCCGCGAGCTCCTCCAGGAACATCACGTCCATGGCGGCCTTGTTGGCGTAGATCAGGTCAAAGCGGGTGTCCGGGTTCGCGGCCAGCAGCGTCCGCGCGATCGCGATCACCGGCGTAATGCCCGACCCCGCGGCGATCGCCACGAACGTCCCCGGCTCACCCGCCAGCTCGCTTGCCATCTCCTGCGGGCGGTTCATGGAGCTCATCACGTTCTGCTCCACGGCCTGGCCGTCGCGGCCGTGCTTGGAGACGAACGCACCCATCGGGCTCATCACGTCCAGCGTGTCCCCGGCCTTCAGCTCGGCGTTCGCCCACGTGGAGAACAGCCCGCCCAGGTCCTTCTTGATGGCCACGCGGATCTCGCTGCTGCCGTCCTCGAAGCTGCGCGGCTCGGCGCAGATGGAGTAGCTGCGGCGGATCTCCTTCGGCTCGCCGGTCTCGTCCGGCAGCGTGGTGCGCAGGGCCACGTACTGACCCGGCAGGTAGTCGAAGTGGCCGGCCAGCTCGGCCGGCACCGCGAAGGTCACCTCGATGGCGTCCTCGGTGAGCCGGCGCACCTCCGCGACGGTGAGGGTATGGAAGGACGGACGACGGCGGCCGGTGGCCTGCGCCGTTTCGGCGGCAGTCTGGCGGACAACAGGCATGGGAGTTTCCTTACAGGACTTTGAAGTAGTCGAACGGTTCCTTGCAGTCCTGGCAGACGTACAGCGCCTTGCAGGAGGTGGAACCGAAACGGGTGAGTTCCTTGGTGTTCAGCGACGAGCACTGCGGGCATTTCACGGCCAGGCTCAGGCGGACCGGGCCGTTGTGGCCCAGGGCAGCGCGGCCGCTGGGAGGGGCGATGCCGTACTCCTGCAGCTTGGCCTTGCCGGCGTCCGTCATCCAGTCCGTGGTCCAGGCCGGGGCGAGCACCAGCTCAACGTGGACGCTGGGGTAGCCCTCCTTGTGGAAGGCGGCCTTAAGGTCGTCCCGGATGGCGTCCATCGCGGGGCAGCCCGAGTAGGTCGGCGTGATGGTGACCTGCACAGCGGGCACCATCCCGCCGTCGTCGAACAGCCGCACCGCGCGCAGGATGCCCAGGTCCTCGATGGTGAGGACGGGGATCTCCGGATCGCACACTGTGGCGGCGATGGCCCAGGCCTTCTGATCGGCGGTGACCTCCGCGTGCCGGGTGCCCGGTTCCTGAACGTACACGGCCGTCACCAGCTTGCTCCGGGATGCTCGCGGGCCAGCACCTGCATCTCGGCCAGGATGTAGCCCAGGTGTTCGGAGTGCTTGCCGCGGCGGCCACCGCCGGGCGCTGCCGGAACGTTGGGAACCTCCAGCTCCGCTTCCGCGAAGACCTCTCCGGTGAGGCGGTCAAAGTCAGCCCTCAGGCTGGAAGGCTCGACGGCGGTGCCGGCCTCAGCCAGGCGGGAGGTCAGCTCGTCGTCCACGAAGAGCTCCCCAACGTACGGCCAGATAAGCCGCAGGCCGTGGATGATGCGGCGCCGGGATTCCTCGGTGCCCTGGGCCAGCCGGAGGATCCACTGGGCGCTGTGGTCGCGGTGGTAGTCCACCTCCTTGACGGCCTTGGCGGAGATCGCGGCGAGCGTGGCGTCGGTGGACTGGGTCAGCCTGCGGTACAGCTCGAACTGGTAGTAGCTCACCACGAACTGGCGCGCGATGGTGACGGCGAAGTCCCCGTTGGGCTGCTCGAACAGGTGGGCGGAGCGGAACTCATGCTCGCGGCGGAAGTAGGCGAGCTCGTCCTCGCTCTTATCCCACGCTCCCCCGGCGTAGCTGAGGAAGGACCGGGCGTGGCCCAGCTGGTCCAGGGCGATGTTGCCCAGAGCCACGTCCTCCTCCAGCTCCGGCGCTCGGGAAATCCAGTGGCCCAGGCGCTGGGCCAGGATGAGGGCGTCGTCGCCCAGGCGCAGCGCGTACTCGGCCGCGTCCTCGGACGGCTTCACCAGGCCGGTGCGGACCTCGAGTGCGATGTCCTCCGGGCGGAGTGCGTTGCCCGGCGTGATGCGGGTGGCGCTGGCCGATGAGTCGCCGCTGCCGGCGACGCCGACGGAGATGTCGCCGTGGCCTTCGGTATCAGGGGCCACGCCGGCGAGGGACCCGCTGCGAGCTTGCGAGCTGTGGGAGCCGGTGGGGATCACAGGTGCTTCACTCCTTCGCTCTTGGTGTAGTACGTGGCGTGGCGGTAGTCCTTGCCCTGCGGGGATTCGAAGAAGGAACCCTTGGCGTCGGGGTCGCTGGCGGCGATGGCGTCCGCGGGGACCACCCAGATGGACACGCCCTCGTTGCGGCGGGTGTAGAGGTCGCGGGCGTTGCGCAGGGCCATGGCGGCATCCGGCGCGTGCAGGCTGCCGGCGTGGACGTGGCTGAGCCCGCGGCTGGACCGGACAAAGACCTCCCACAGCGGCCAAACGCTGCGGGGGGCACTGCTCTCACTGCTTGTTTCCGGGCCTGCCGGGACCTTGGCCGCGGTGCTTTCTACTGCTCCACCGGAGCTGGCCGGTACTTCCGGGTTGCCGTGCGGGCTCATGCTGCGAATTCCTTTTCTGCGTGCTTGCGTGCCTGTTTTGCCGCATAGGCGGCCGCCGCCTCTCGGACCCAGGCGCCGTCGTCGTGCGCTTCCCGGCGGCGTTCCAGCCGCTGGGCGTTGCAAGGGCCGCGGCCGGCGAGGACTTCCTTGAACTCTTCCCAGTCCAGCGGGCCGTGCTCCCACTTCCTGGTCTCCTCGTTGAAGCGGACTTCGCTGTCCGGGAGGGTGAGGCCGAGGACCCTGACCTGTTCCACCATCATGCCGACGAAACGGCTGCGCAGTTCGTCGTTGCTGAAGCGCTTGATGTTCCAGGCCATGGACTGCTTGGAGTTGGGCGAATCGTCGTCCGGCGGGCCGAACATCATCAGGGCCGGGGCGTACCAGCGGTTCACGGCGTCCTGGGCCATCTGCTTCTGTGCGGGCGTGCCGTTGGAGAGTTCCAGCAGGATCTCGAAACCCTGGCGCTGGTGGAAGGACTCTTCCTTGCAGATGCGGACCATGGCGCGGCCGTACGGTCCGTACGACGCGCGGCACAGCGGCACCTGGTTGCAGATGGCGGCACCGTCAACCAGCCAGCCGATCGCACCCATGTCGGCCCAGGTCAGGGCCGGGTAGTTGAAGATCGAGGAGTAGCGGGCCTTGCCGGCGATGAGGTCGTCCATCATCATGTCGCGGCTCTGGCCCAGCGTCTCGGCGGCGGAGTAGAGGTACAGCCCGTGGCCTGCCTCGTCCTGGACCTTGGCCATGAGGATGGCCTTGCGCTTCAGGCTCGGGGCGCGGGAGATCCAGTTGGCCTCCGGCTGCATCCCGATAATCTCGGAGTGCGCGTGCTGCGAGATCTGGCGCAGCAGGGTCTTGCGGTACGCCGCAGGCATCCAGTCCTTCGGCTCGATCCGGGAGTCCTCGGCCATGACGCGGTCAAAGTACGCCTGCCCCTCCGCCTCGAGCTGTGCCGTCTGGTCCTGTGCTTCGCCGGCCCCGGGGACCGCCGGCTGGTCAGGCACTGACTGCAGATTCTGCGATGCCATGGTTGCTCCTATGCATTCACGTCCGTACTCGGAAATTATTTACCGACCGTTCGTTCAGGATATGCGGAAGCCGAGGAGGGCGTCAAGGACAGCGGGCACCAAGCACAGGGAGAAGGAACCACTCAGCGGTAGGACACCGGCAGGTCGGGGTCGAGGGCGGCGGAGTCGAGTGCCTCCACGGCGGCGAGGTCCGGCCCAGGGACAGCGCCGCCGCCCGGTTCCCCGTTCACCCGTGGGGCAATTTCCTGGCTCATATCGTTGACCGCCCGCCAAAACCTGGGGTCATGCCAGTAACCGGTGTGGCTCAGGACCGGAGGACGCGGCTGGCCGAACACGAACCTGTGGGTCGCAGGATCGACCAGGCGCACGTCGATGTTCCGGACCTCCCAGCCGTCCGTCACAACAGGCCCGCCAATGTAGTCCGTGGCGTAGTAGACATTGCGCCACCGGACCTGGGCAGTTCCGCCTCTGCCCCGGGCCAGGTTCTGCAGGAGCTCATCGCTGAGCAGCGCGGGAAAGGCCCACCGGTACAGCTTTGCCAGAGGCGAACCCAGAGTTACCAGCCCGACGGCGGGGTCCTCCGGTGAGCGTTTAGACTCGCGTGCCAGCACGGCGGCTGCGAGCGCGCTCCCCTGGGAGTGGGCCACCAACACCACCGGACCCTCGAAATCATGCAACCACCAAATGCGGCGCGTCAGCTCCGGCACTGCCCGCTCGGTGTACGACGGCGGCGCGAACGGGTGGAAGGAACGCGGAAAGAAGGTCCCCACGTCAAACGCTGACATCAGCGCCTTCCGTACCTTCTCCCGCCGGAACATTGCCCTGACCACCGCCCCGTACAGCAAAGGCAACAGCACACTTACCGACGTCGTCAGCCCTATGACCCAGGGAGGAGGAACATAGACCCTGGTGATGAAGAGGGCCACGGCGACGGTGCCCCCCACAGCGATTCCGATCGTCAGCACGGCTGCAGCGGCGGGAGCCCACTTACCAATAAGGTGAGCCCGGGCCACGCCCCGCACCCATGCAGTTGGACGCGGGCTGCTGCTGCTTCTTGCAGCGTTCTGTGACTGAACGTTGTCAATTCTGTCTCCAGAAAAAACCGCATCGAACGCAGAGACATCCCATGCGGCTCTGCGCTCTGCGGACGATCCCTCCCAGAATTCCTGATGAGCGAACCGCACTCCCGCGCGGCTCTCTTCCAACTCGTAGTCATCTTTCAACCGCTGCATGACTTTCCGGGCCGTCATTCTCGATCCCCAGACCAGCGCGAGCAGGACGATGATGCCGAAAAGTGCAAGCACAATGATCAGCGCGAGTGACAGCGCCGCGGTGACCTGAATGATGGGACCGGGGACCCACAAGATTGAACCCGAGCCGTCTCCTGCCGCTGGTTCCGCGCCGCCTCCTGAGAGCAGGGACTCGACATCGTGTGGCCCGTACCCGTACCTGACCTCGCCCAGGCCCTGGATCACCAGCGCCATCAGTGACAGCAGCACGGCATTGGCAACAATGACGGCCACAACATTCAAGACCAGGGGAGCCGCGAACGGGAACACTTTGAATGAACCGTTTGCCTGTTCTCGCGCCCGCCTCAGGCGATGGGTAGCATGCTGCGTCTCCCTCCACGCTTTACGCCAACGGGCGCCCCAGGCATACACGAGGTGGGCGCCCAATAGGACCAGCAGAAACAGGACAAACATCCACACCACGGTGACCGACGAGCCGAGCCCTGGCAGCACCCCCGCGGGCTGAGCCGAGACCCCTGTTCCACCCTGGGCAGCAGATCCGCTCTGGGCAGGCGTGAATCCGGGAAGCAGCCATGCAGCAATGAATGCGAGCAGCAGGATGAGCCAGGAAACCATGAGCGCGGCCCTGGCACAGTCCTCGCGCACGTTGTCCCACCGGAGCATCAGGGACACAGCAATCAGGATGGCAACCGAGGCGGCGACGGCAAACAGGGCGCTCCCGGCAGCATCAGCACTGGAAAGGGGCCGGTACTCTGCGAGCTTGAACACGCCCCACCCCAGAAGCCCGGTGGTTACCGCCAGGAAGGCCGCGAGGTGCAGGTCCGACAGCTGCTGATGCCACCGGCGGCCCGACCAGAAGTCCACGTGCCGCAGCCCTCCCTTCTGCGCGGCCGCGCACATGCTGCTGGGAGCAGGCAGGGAGTCTTCCGGAGTCGGCGGTTCCACGCGCTCATAGCTGTTACGGGACCTGAGTGACAAAAGGTAAAAAAGAACGGCAATGGCAACGGGCCCGGAAATACCCACGGCGAGCCGCATGCCCGGACGCTCTGGTGCCAGTGTGGCCAGCCACGGAATGAAGCCCAGCCGGGCGCGGCAGGCGTCCAGCCCCAGGCATTGGTAGGCGATCACGTCAAAGCTAAGGATGGACACCATCACCGCGCTGCTGAGCGTCAACGCCAACGCTGCCAGCCGGGCCAGCCACCGGAAAGACGGCGTGGTCGGCTCTGCGGATCCTTCATGCTCGCCGGACTTCACGGACCGGCGTGCCATCCATCCCGCCATATTTGCCAGCATCGACGGCAGCAAGGCCGTCCACAGGACACGAAGGGGTGAGTGTGATGTCAGCCCTCCCCATGAGTAAGCCTCGCGATGCCGTCCCCCATCGTCCGTTGTCCGGTAGAAACCCGCAATCTTGTCACCCGCCACCTTCTTCGGGTGCATATCGACGAGGATTTCTTCCGGTGGCGTTCCGCCCACCCCATGCACGCGTATTTCCGTCAGAATGCCGGAATTCTTCCGGGATTGCTGCGCTGAGTTGACGTTCTCACTCATCACTTACCCTTATCTGTCATCCGTGAGGGGCCAAGTGCTGTTGCTTGAGGCAAATCTTCGACCTCAAAGATTGTCTTGTCCAGAGACTCAACGCTTCGCGGAAAAGCAAACAACCCGACCCCTAACTGCCGTTCCTTGACAGCAGAAGGCAGGTAACAGCAGAAGGCAGTCCTGCTGAAGTAGCCAGACTGGCAACGTGACCACAACCTCCCCCGATCCGCGCCGTCCGCCAGGCCGGAGCCGCATCGCTGAAAAGCTGCTGCCCCGGCACGGCGCTGGCCTGGTGCGCTGGGCGCCACAAGAAGTGCAGGGTCCACAAGAGGGGAATGGGGGGCTGCTGCCCCCCATTCAAGGCTGGCCCGCGCACAAGTTTTTCTAAACGGCCCGCCTAAATACTTCGACTGAAGCAGCGGAGAGGACGCTTTGCCGGCGCAAGTTTCTTGTTTTCGCGGCTATTTTTCACGGCGTCAGAGTCTCACTCTGTCCGCACAGTGAATCACTTTTCGGTTGGTAGATTTTCGGCAGGCTGCGGGGGCCAAAAATGAAACACTTAAGAATTGTCCTGTATTCGCACGATTCTCTCGGCTTGGGCCACGTGCGGCGAAACCTTTCACTGGCCAGCGCCCTGAGCCGCCAGCTTCCGGATCTGACGGGGCGGCAGGTCACCGGCATCCTGGTGGCAGGGACTGCCCTCGCGCCGGGATTCCGAATCCCCGCCGGGTGGGACTGGGTGATCCTGCCCGGAGTCATGAAGGGGCCTGGCGGGTATCAGCCCCGGGACCTGTCCGTTCCCATGCAGGACCTCGTGTCCCTGCGCGGACAGCTGCTGGATTCGCTGCTGCAGGGCTTCAACCCGGACCTGGTCATTGTTGACCGGCACCCGACGGGAATCCATCTGGAACTGGACGGAGCACTGCGCCGGCTCCGCGCCCGCAGTTCAGCCCGGGTGGTCCTGGGGCTGCGCGAAGTTCTCGACTCCCCCGAAGCGGCGATCGCCGAGTGGGACTGCATCGGCGGATCCCGCCGGGTCCAGGAACTCTTTGACGCAGTCTGGATTTATGGAGACCGCCTGGTTCACGATCCTGTGGCAGCCGGTGAGATTCCCGCCTCGCTGCGGCGGATGGTCAGTTACACCGGATACCTGGCCGCCGGCCGCCCTGAGGGTTCCGGAAAGCTGAGGATTACCGGCAGGTACGTCATGACCACCGTCGGCGGCGGAGCCGACGGCTACGCGCTGGCCCGGCTGGCCGCAGCCGCCCCGCTGCCCGCCGGACTGCGGCACCTCATTGTCGCCGGACCCCAGATGCCCAAAGCCCAACGGCATGATCTGAGGCGGCAGGAGCGTCCCGGCGTCGTCATTGTCAAGGCACTCGACGACATGCTGGCGCACCTGAGCAACGCTGACGCCGTCGTCTCCATGGGCGGGTACAACTCGGTCTGCGAGATCCTCAGCACGGCGGCTCCAGCCCTGATCGTTCCGCGGGACCACTCCCGCAGTGAACAGAAGATCCGGGCCGCCTCACTCGCCGCCGCCGGATATCTGGAGCAGCACGACCTGGCCACACTGACGCCTGACGTGCTGGCAACCTGGATCGCCGGCCGGGCGGGCACCCGGGTGGACCGCCGGTCCGCTCAGCTCAACGGGCTGTCACGGGTGCCGGGACTCGCCGCAGACCTCTTGCAGGAACCCGAGCTCATTCCGCCGCTGCACGACGAAATCACAAGCGACCGGCTCAACAGGCTGGCGCAGAGCCTACGGAAAGGTGCGGCACATGCAGCCGTCTGAGCCGGTGACCGCCTACGTCCTGAAGGTGTATCCCCGCTTCTCCGAGACGTTCATTGTCTCGGAAATCCTGGCCCGGGAGGCCCATGGGGAGCGGATTGAAATCTTTGCCCTCCGTCCCACCACCGACGCCAGGTTCCATCCCGAACTGGCGCGCGTCAAGGCGCCCGTCACGTACCTTGGCCGGCCGCAGTCCAGCAGCGGGGTGTGGGAGCGCTTCCGGACAGCTGCCTCGGCAGGCCTTACCGACGACGTGGCGCGGGCCCTCGGCGAACTCGCCGCGGCCGACCCCGACGATGCCGTCCAGGCCATCAACCTGGCTACCGAACTGCAGCGCCGCAACGTCCGCCACCTGCACGCACACTTCGCCTCCGCAGCAACCGCCGTCACCCGGCTCGCCTCCCTGATCACCGGGATCCCCTATTCGTTCACGGCGCACGCAGCGGACATTTTCCGCGACACCGTCAGCCGGGAGGACCTGCGGACAAAGCTGTCCGACGCCCACCACGTGGTCACCATCAGCGACTACAACCTGCAGTATCTGCGCCACCACTTTCCACAGCAGGCCGACCGGCTCCGGCTGGTCCGGAACGGCCTGGAACTGGCCCGCTTCTCCTACCGCGACCCCAGGCCGGTCGGCACCACGGTGCGGATGGCCGCCGTCGGACGGCTCGTGGAAAAGAAGGGGTTCCAGCATCTGCTGCCAGCGCTGGCTTCCCTCATCCGCTCGGGTGTCCGTGCCGACGTCCGCATCGCCGGTACCGGCATGATGGCTGACGAACTGCAGTCCACTCTCGACGGGCTCGGGCTCAGCCACCATGTCCGGATGCTCGGCCCGCAGACCCAGGACCAGATCCACAAACTGCTTGACTGGGCCGACGTCTTCGTTGCACCGTGCGTGGTGGGTTCGGACGGCAACGCCGACGGCATCCCCACCGTGCTCCTCGAAGCAATGGCGACGGGCACGCCCTGCGTTTCCACCACGGTTACCGGGATACCCGAGGTCATCCGCGACGGCAGCACCGGTGTCCTCGTCGAACCCGGAAACCCCGCCGCGCTGGCCGAGGCGATCCGGCGGATCACCTCGCCCGTGGCGGACCGGACGCTGCTGGCCCGCAACGCCCGGGCCCTCATCGAACAGGAGTACGACGCCGGTCGGCAGGCCACTGCCCTGCGGCGCCTCTCGCTCCAGACACTTCCGCAACGCCCCGATCTTCGCGAACATCCAGAGGCGGTGGCCTGATGCGTGTCGCCTACATCTGTGCGGACCCCGGAGTGCCTGTCTTTGGCACCAAGGGTTCCTCCGTCCACGTCCAGGAGATCGTTCGCGCCTGGCGCCGGTCCGGGGCCGAGGTTACGGTCTACTGCACCCGGCGGGGTACTGAGCGGCCAGCGGACTTGGCGGACCTGCCCGTCGTCGAGATCCGGCCGGAATCCGCGTCCGGAGCGGGGCGGGAAAAGGCCATCCGGGAAGCGGCCGCCGCGCTCGCCCATGCTGTTGTGCGGGACGGCTGCGACGTTGCCTATGAACGCTACTCGCTGTTCAGCGCCGCCCTTGCCACGGTCATTCAGGTCCTCCGGGTCCCGGCTGTGCTGGAGGTGAACGCGCCGCTGATCGAGGAGCAGCAGCAATACCGTGAGCTCCACGATGCCGGGCTGGCGGAAGGAATGCTGTGCACGAACGCCGCCGCGGCCACTGTCGTCGCCTGCGTCTCGGAGCCCGTCGTGCAGTGGGTGGAGCGCAGGGTTCCCGGGGCCAGGACCCTGCTGGCTCCCAACGGCGTCAACACCGAACGCGTCACGCCCCGCGTCGCCGGCCGGAAACGCTCCGGCCCCCTCACCGTAGCTTTCGTGGGAACACTCAAGCCCTGGCACGGCGTCGGTTATCTGCTCGAAGCCGTGGCCCTGGCCAATGCCGGCACCGCCCGCCACACCTGGTCGGCGACGATCATAGGCGACGGACCATGCCGCCAGGATCTCGAGCGGCAGGCCGCGGAGCTCGGCGTGGAGGCAGAGTTCGCCGGGGCAGTACCTCCCGCCGCCGTGCCGGGTTTGCTGCATGAGTGCGACGCCGCCGCCGCGCCATACCCGCAGCCCGTGCCCGGCCGGGATCACTACTTTTCGCCGCTGAAGGTTTACGAGTATCTGGCCGCGGGCATGCCCGTGATCGCCTCGGAGGTCGGGCAGATTCCCTCAGTCCTGCAACACGGGCACACCGGGCTCCTGGTCCCGCCGTCCGATCCCGCTGCACTCGCGGCTGCGCTGGCAAAGCTGGCGTCCAGCGAGGAGCTGCAGGCCCGCCTCGGCACCCAGGCGAGGGCCGCCGCCGTCGCGCTTTACAGCTGGGACAGCGTATTGGCAACCATCCACCAAGCACTGATGAATGACATGAGGGTGGCCTGACAATGAACCTAAAAACACAGAAAAAGCGCCCGGCCCGCGGCAGAGAATCGGGCCTGCGCCGCACACTGCGGTGTGTGCGTCCGCACCTTCGGGGCCACCGGCTGTTGATGTCGGGCGGCTTCTCCGCGCTGGCATTCGATGTGGTCTTCCGCTTGGTGGAGCCGTGGCCGGTGAAGCTGGTGATCGACGCCGTCTCCCGTGCCCTGGGCGCGACCCTGCACAAGCCCGGTCCCGCCATGGAGGCCAGCCTGCAGGCACTCGTGCTGTGCGGCGCAGCCGTGGTGGCCATCGCGTTGGGCCGGGCGGTGGCCAATTACTGGTCCGCGGTCTGCTTCGCCCTCGTCGGGTCCCGGATGGCCGCGGACCTGCGGGCCCGCACCTTCCGCCACGTCCAGAGCCTGTCCATGCGCCACCACACCCGTGCCTCCACCGGCGACACCGTCCAACGCTTGGTGGGCGATGTCTCCCGCCTGCAGGAAGTCGCAGTCACCGCTGGGCTGCCGCTGCTGGGCAACATGGTCACCCTGGTCCTGATGACCGGCATCCTGCTTTGGCTCGACCCGTTGCTCGCCCTGGTCGTGTTCCTCGCCGGAGGAGTGTTCGTGCTGCTTTCCCGCGCCAGCTCCGGCCAGATCACCGCCGCCGCAGGCAACTCCCGCAAAGGCGAAGGACAACTCGCCACCACCGCCGCCCAAACACTCGGCGCCATCCGCGAAGTCCAGGCGTACGGCCTCGAGGACACCATCAGTTCCGGCTTCCGCAAGAGCAACCAGGCCGCACTTGGCACCGGCGTCGCTGCGCTGCGGCTGGCGGCCGGACTCGAACGGCGCACCGATGTGCTGATCGGCGTTGCCACCGCGGTTGTCCTGGCCGGCGGCGGCTGGCGCGTACTGGAGCACGCCATTACCCCCGGCGACCTCGTGGTGTTCCTGATGTACCTCAAGACCGGCATGAAACCGCTCAAAGACCTCGCCAAGCAGACCGGCCGGATCGCCCGAGCCACTGCCTCCGGCGAACGGGTAGCCGACCTGCTCGAAGCCCAGACCGACCTGCCCGAGGCCGCCCACGCGCGGCACCTGAACACCAGCCGCCCGGACATCGTCCTGGACAACGTCTCTGCCGGCCACGGCGAAGGGACCGTGCTGCACGGCATCGACCTCACCATCCCCGCCGGAGAGCATCTGGCCATCCTAGGTCCCTCCGGCGCGGGAAAATCCACCCTCGCCAGCCTGATCCTGCGCATGATCGATCCGAGCAGCGGGTCCGTCCGGATAGGCGGGGACGACCTCCGCGACCTCACTATCGCCTCCGTCCGTTCCCACGTGTCCATCCTGCTCCAGGACTCCGTACTCTTCGGCACGTCAGTCCGGGACAACATCCGCTTTGGCCGGCTGGATGCCACTGATCACGACATCGAGGAGGCCGCCACTCTGGCGCAGGCCGACGGGTTCATCCGTGCCCTGCCGGACGGATACGACACCGTCCTGGGCGAAGCTGCCAAGGACCTCTCCGGTGGCCAGCGTCAACGCATCGCGATAGCCCGAGCCATTCTCCGGCGGGCGCCGATCATCATCCTCGACGAGGCCACTGCCGGGCTGGACCCCGTTTCACGGAACTCCGTCCTGCAGGCCCTCGCCGCCCTGACCCGGGGCCGGACCTCCATCACCATCACCCACGACGCCCACTCCGCCCGCTCCTGCGACCGGATCATCTGGCTGGAACACGGACGCATCTTGGAAGCAGGGCGCCCGGAGGAACTGCTCAGGGACCCCGAGTCCAGGTTCGCCCGCTGGATTGAGGACCAAGACCCCGCCCAGTACGGAGGCGAAAAGACAGATGACGTCACGGTGAATGTGCCATGAGTGTCCTGTCGCCCGCAGCGACCCACGCTGACCGGTCTCTCGCCCACCGCGACGCCGCGCTGCCGGGCCTTCCCTGGCTCCTGGACAATACCCGGCTGTCCGAACTCCTCGGCGAAACCGTCCGCGTCACCCGCGTCCGCTACAAGCCCGGGCACTCCCTGCTCGTGGCCTTCCGCCGCCTGCGCAGCGGCACTTTCGACCACGGTTGGGCGTACACCATGACCTCCCCGGCGGAGAAACTGCTCCGACGCGAAAGCAGCTCGCGGTCCCGCGGCGGCAACATGCGCATCCTCCGGATCCAACACAGCCGGGACGACGTGCTGGTGGCGCTAGGCGGCATAGAGGACGACTGGGCCCTCCGCAGGAACCTCAAGTGGCTTCGCCAGAACGGCGCCGAACGGCTGGGGCTGCACGCCGGGGCGGGTATGGCCCTGCCCGGCGGCAGCGTCGTGCTGCGCTACAAGCCGGAACGGCGCCTGGTCCTTCTCGCCCGCAACGCCAGTGCCGACGTCGTAATCAAGACCGCGGCCGAGCGCGCCACTGCTGGGCAGCAAGTCTCGTTCCTGAACCGGCTCCGCCACCACGGCGTCCCCGTCCTTCCCCAACTCGCCGATCCCGAATGCCTCGCCCACGGCCTCAGTGTCAGCATCGCCTGGGGCACCGGCGACCTGGCGGCCTCCAACAGCCACACCGACGCGCACGCCTATAAAGCCGGCCACGCCCTCGCCGCACTGCACTGCTTACCCGCAGCCGGCACTGCCCCTACCGGTTTCCCTGAAGCTGCCGGCAACTGGCTCCAAGACCACACCGCGCAACTGAAGGCCACCCGCACCATGGTTTCCGCGCTGCTCCCGGAACTGGAACCTCTCGCCTGGCAGCTCGAAAGCAGGCTCGCCAGCCTGCTGGTTGAACGTCCCCGGACAGCTCCGGTCCTGGTGCACGGTGACTTCTCCCCGGACCAGGTACTTGTGGGGGATTCGGAAGTGCGCCTCATCGACTTCGATCGGGCGCGAACTGGAATGGCTGAGGCCGACCTCGGATCGTTCGCCGCTGCGGAAGAGGCCGGGCTGTCCTCACACTCCGGTTCTCGGGCCCGCGGAGCACCCGCTGGGGGGCCCAAGACGGCCCTCCTCGCCGATGGCTACCTCGACGCCGGCGGGAGGCCTATCCAGTCCGAAGTGGACGTGTGGGCAGCATTCCGGCTCTTCAACAGCAGTGTTGACCCCTTCCGCGATCGGGCACCGGAATGGGCCGCCGACATGTCCTGGCACTTGAACCGGGCTGAGGAGCTGATCGCATGACCTGGCATCCGCCCGTCCCCCACAAGGTGACCGACACGGCCGGAACGGTGTGGTCGGTGCAGCGTGCCTGGCCCGACGCTTCAGCGGGCACGTACACCCTGGAAGTCCGTTCACCACACCAGCCGGGCGTGCAGGCGGGGTTCTTTAGCAAGGGCAGGTTCGAAGCCGTTACCGTGAATGACCGCCGGCTTCCCGCACTCGCCGCAGAGTCAGCCAAGGGCGAGCTTGTGGTCCACCGCGCCCATAAACGGGCCGTCCTGCGCACGCCCGACGCCTACATCAAAGTGTTCCGGTCCGGCCGGGCATCCGCCGCTGCCGCCAGTCACAGGACCACCGCGGCCGCCCTGACCGAAGGCGGCTTCGACACGCCGCACGTGATCAGCGCCGCTCCCGATGTCCTGGCCTTCAGCCGTTTGGCAGGCCGGTCTTTCTACGAGCTCGGCCAGGACCAGACCGGAATCTCGGACGCCGCGTTTGCCTCCATGTGGGCGGGATGGTCACGATCCTGGATCAAAACCCTTGCCGCCGCCCGCCGCCCACAGCTGGACAACAGCCTGGGGCAGCTACCGCTCCGGGATGCCGGAAGAGAGGCATCGAGCCTGCGGCGCTGGGTCGATCACTGGCTCCGGCACAGCGAAGGCGTTCCGGAAGCCGCTCCTGCCCGCGCCGCGCTCCTCGCCCAAGCCCGGGCGGTCACGGACTCCCTGCTCAGCTCTCCCCCGGATCCCTTGGGCTGGGCCCACGGTGATCTGCACGACAAGCAGCTGCTCGGGGGACAGGAGTCCTCCGCTGCATCCGGTAGCCGTGGAAGCCCGGGCCTGCTGGATTTCGACGAGTCCTGCAGGGCCGAGGCCGCCCTGGACCTGGCCAACCTCGACGTGCACCTGGAACTGAGGTGGCGCCAACATCTGCTCACGGCCCGCAGATACGCCCTCGCCCACGCGGCAGTCATGTCCGCGGCCGAAAACCTGCATGTAAGCCCTCACCGTTTCGCCGCCTACGCCGCCTCCACCCGCCTCCGCCTCGCGTGCCTCTACTCCTTCCGCCCGCCATGGGGGCCGCACGCCGCCAGCTACCTCACTTCCCTGGCCGGCCCTGTCCTGCCGTGCCCAGCCCAACCCGATAGGAGCCTGACATGAACATCCCGTCAACCGCGGCCATGGCCGCACCATCAGCCCCGGCAGGATCAGGA
The DNA here is from genome assembly GCF_057655195.1 of Arthrobacter sp. Soil_N43. Taxonomy (NCBI): domain Bacteria; kingdom Bacillati; phylum Actinomycetota; class Actinomycetes; order Micrococcales; family Micrococcaceae; genus Arthrobacter; species Arthrobacter sp. Soil_N43. Next base: position 22,688 of record NZ_JBDGML010000059.1, on the reverse strand, counting down.
GCCGCCGAAAGCCTTTCCCTGTCGGTGATCGGGACCGGTTACCTCGGGGCCACGCACGCGGTCTGCATGGCGATGCTGGGCCACCGAGTGGTGGGCATCGACGTCGACGGCGAGAAGATCCGCTCCCTCGCCACCGGGCAGCTGCCGTTCTATGAACCAGGACTGAACAAACTGCTTCGCCGGATGCTCGACACCGGCCGGCTGAGCTTTACCACCGACTACTCGGCCGCCAGCGGCGCCGACATCCACTTCCTCTGTGTCGGCACCCCGCAGGAACCCGACTCACCGGCCGCGGACCTGCGCTATCTCAATGCCGCCCTGGCCCTGCTGGCCCCGCACCTTCACAGTGACTGCCTCGTCGTTGGAAAGTCCACGGTTCCGGTCGGCACCGCCCAAGGCCTCACCGCATACCTGCACCGCAATGCCCCGGCCGGCACCCACGCCGAACTCGCGTGGAACCCCGAATTCCTGCGGGAAGGCCACGCCGTCGAGGACACCCTGCACCCGGACCGGCTGGTCTTCGGCGCCGCCACCGAACGCGCCCGGACGCTCCTCGCCGCCTGCTATGCGCCGATCATCGCGGACGGCGTGCCGGTGGTGGTGACCGACCTCGCGACCTCCGAACTCGTTAAGGCCGCCGCTAACTCGTACCTCGCCACCAAGATTTCCTACATCAACGCCATGGCCGAGATCTGCGAAGCCACCGGCGCCGACGTCAACCAACTCGCCGCAGCCCTCTCCTATGACAACCGCATCGGCGGCCGCTTCCTCAAACCCGGCCTCGGCTTCGGCGGCGGCTGCCTGCCCAAGGACATCCGCGCCTTCACGCACCGTGCCAAGGAACTGGGCGTCGGGCAGGCCGTCGGCTTCCTCCAGGAAGTCGACGCCATCAACCAGCGCCGCCGCCAGCGCACGGTGGACCTCATCACCGAAATGGCCTGCGGCGACCTCACCGGCGTCCACGTCGCCGTCCTCGGGGCCGCGTTCAAACCCGACTCCGACGACATCCGCGACGCTCCCGCCCTCGACGTCGCCCGCATGCTCCACCAGGCTGGAGCCAAAGTCACCGTGTACGACCCCAAAGCCATGGACAACGCCCGCCGCAGCTATCCGGACCTCACCTACGCCGGAACCCTCGAAGCCGCCGTATCCGGAGCCGAAATCGTCGCCCTCCTCACCGAATGGGACCTCTTCCGCCGCGCCGACCCCGCCGCACTCGGGGCCCTGGTGCGGCTGCGCAACATCGTGGACGGCCGGCACGCACTCGACGCCGACGCCTACCGCGCCGCCGGCTGGGACTACCGCGCCCTCGGCACCCCCAACCAGCTCCCCGCGCCGGTACCAGCACAGGTCTCCACACAGCGAGGGCCAGCGTGGAGTATCCGTGGCGGTACAGACGCGCCTAGCGCAGAATCGCTTCCAGCTCATCGATGAGCCCGTCCACACCAGGGGAAGCGGCAATCGCCGCCCCGATGTGCTGGCTCGCGGCCCGGTAGCGGCCGTGGCTGAGGACTTTTTGCACGGCGTCGCGGATGGCCTCCGGCTTCGGCCGGGAGCGGAGGAAGCGCGGCCAACGGGCAGCGGCGCCCCTCGTCAGATAACGCCAAGGGCGCCCTTGGCGCTTTCCACCAGAACATGGGTGCCTGCGGGAACGTGTACGACTTCGCCGTCAATCTGGCAAGGAACAGCGTCCCGCGTCGTGAAGGCATAACTGCTGACGCTGGGTTGATGCCCTAGCCCCAGCGTCACGGCCCGAAGTGTCATCAGGGCCATCTTCCAGTGCCCGGAGTGGGGCAGGGTCACTACCTCGAACTGACCGTCGTCGGGGTGGTTCGACTCGCTGACCGTTCCATACTTGGCCATCCGCGAAATGTTGGCCAGGATCAGGCTGTCGAACCGGGCGGTGGCTCCGTCGGCCCTGACGAGCTCAAACGGCTTCAAATGAGAGAGCGTCCGGGCGACGGAGAGGAGTTCGAGGATTTTCCCTTTTCCGCCCTTTTCGATTCCTATCGCCATCAGCGGGGTGAGCCCGAACCCTACATAGGAGTGGGCGTATTGGACTTGCCCCCGATGCGCCCCGCCGAACGTGATGCGCAACAGGTCGATCCGACGGACCCGACCTTCGCGGATAGCGTCCGGCAACGGCCTTGACGGCATGCTCCTGTGATGATCATTGGCGTTGCCTGCGGGGAGCACAGTGCACACCGCCCTGCTGCCGGGAACGTCCATCACGCCGTTCACCACCTCGTTATACCCGCCGTCGCCGCTGACCGAAACAATGAGCGGTGCGCCCCTCGCGGCCACGGACCGTGCAAGATCGCGGGCATGCCCCGCATACTCCGTCGGCAGCAAATCAACATGCAGATCCGGCAGTTCGGCGGCAAGCTCCCGCTGCAGTGCACCGATCCTGGCGGCCATACCGGCCCTGGTCGGATTGAAGATCAGTGCCACCCGATCAAAGAGGGCGGCATGTGCGCCGACTCCGGCCATGTCGCGTCCTTCCAAGTCCTGTTGCGGGCACCGCTCTCCGCTCCCCGTGGTTGTCTCCAGCTTAGATTCCGGGGGCAGCGCTCCAAAAGGCTGCCGGAGGCCGCCGCAGGGGCCGCCGTTTCGCGTCCTCCGCGCAGCCCAGAGCTTCAAGGACTAAGGCGTGGTGCCATTCGTCGCCCCGCTGGAGGAATACAGGTTCATCGCGGCGTAATGTACAGGCAATTAGCGCACAGAAGCTTTGCATAATTCGGGGCGCTGGGTAATCTCTTCGTTTAGGTGAGCCTTACCTGACTCCCACGAGCCCAAGTGGACTGCGGCACGACCGCGATCTTCTTGAACGGCCTCTGAGAAGCCCGTGTAAGGAACACCCCCAGGAACCGCCCCCTCCAACGTGGCCCACCCCAGCCACAGTTCGTACCGGGGCGGCGGTACCCAAGGTGCGCGCCAGCGCAGTCGCCGCCATCTCCTGGGCCCCCGCAACACCGCACCTCCTCTCCCCAACAGTTAGTAAGGATTTACGATGCTTCGTGCCACCCTGACCGTCCTGTCCGTCCCGCTTGTCCTCGCTGCACTCACTGGATGTGGCGCCCAGGCCGCCACAAAGGACGATGGTTTCGCCGTCCCCGCCGGCGTTCAGGAGCAGTACCAGGTGCTCGCCAATGAGATCGCCGAAAAGGGCAAAACAGTCGAGTCCGGAGAATGGACCGTCAACCTGATCACCGAGGCTGCCGAGCCATGGTTCGACAAGCACGGTGCGCATTTCCGTGCGCCGAAGGCGGGCGAGACCCATCACATCGAGATCATTCCGACCGAGACCTCGACCGGCCGGATCGTCCCCAACGTGCCGATCACACTGGAAGTGATCGACGCGAAGGACAAAGTAGTACAGAAGCTGGACCTGAACTTCTACTACTCGACCTTCTACCACTACGCCAACAACTTCACCGTTCCCGAGGCCGGGACCTACACCCTGCGCGCCACCCTCGGCGTCCCGGCATTCAACCGCCACGGCGAGGAGTCCGACACACCCGCCCTGGCTAAGGGCACGACCGTCGAGTTCAAAGACGTCGAGCTGACCAAGGAGTGAAGGCCTAACGTCCTTCGAGGAGGATCATGATGACTTCTTCCACGCCACCGCCGCTTTTCAGGGTTCAGCGCGCTGACGGGCCCCCGCAATGATGGGCATGGCACCGGTCCGGACGCCCCAGACCCAGCCGGCAAGCCCGCCTGCATCACTGACGCGGCGCCAAAAGCAACGGCTGGTTGTGCTTGGAATGCTGTGCACGGCTGGATGGCTGGCTTCGGTGCTCGTCGGGCATTATGTGGATTGCGGACCTGAACTCCACCGGATCGGGCTTGCCGTTCACATCCTTGCTCTGGTGCTGTCCTTTGGCACCATCCTCGTGGTCGACTGGCTGGGATTGCTGTGGCTGTTTGGCAAGGTGGAGATGCACGCGTCCGGGAAGCTTGAAGCCGCTGCGAAGCCGCTGATCTGGGGCGGCCTGGCCCTGCTGCTGATCTCCGGTGCCCTCATCGATCCCGATCTGACCAGCCTGGTCACAGTGGTCAAACTTGCTTGTGTCCTGGTACTGATGCTGAACGGCCTCAGCATCGCACCGGCCATGCACCTGCTGCTGGCGCTTCCGCCCAGCACACGCTTCACCGAGCTAACCCGCAGACTGCGCCTTCGGCTGATGATTGCGCTCACTGTCTCGCAGGCCTGCTGGTGGACCGCCGTGCTTATCGGCCTCATCAACAGCACGCTGCGTCGCTGGACGGGCGCTTGAGCGGCGCGGGATGGGAAGGCCGCCGGGTGTGGCATTGATGGGGGGAGCGCCGCCACACCCGGCGTACTGGCCGAAACAGTTTCGGGTGTAACTTCCCCGACCAGACACCCACAGCCTGACTCAATCACCCTGCGAAAACCCGACAAACCCTATGAAGGTCGATCTGGTGCCGGTTACGGGGTCAGCGGGGCGGTGAGTCCGTCCGTCGAGGTCCGCGGTGCCAGGCGGCTGCCGTCGGCTACGGGGAAGGGGAAGCCGAGCACCTCGAGCCGGCCGCGGACCTGGTTCTCGGCCTGGCAGTCCTGCACGCAGTCGGTCGGGGAGTTGGCGACTTCCACGGCATCCTCGCCGGTGACCATGCCCATCCGGCCTCCGCTGGCCACATCCCAGGTGGACATGCCGCCGCAGTGGTCGCGGGTCTCCGGGAGGCCCAGGCTATTGGCGAAGTCCGGGCCGCAGGCAGGCTGCGGGACGCGTTCGGCCACCTGGGCGCTGTCGCGGACGGCAAACTCGGCCGAGACGCTGTTGCCGATGTTCACCCGCGGCCTCACCTGCACGCAGAACTGGCTCGGCGGCCCGGTCTGCTCGCTGGTACACGCGGAGCCGACAAAGTCACCCAGCCGGGCCCGGAAGTTGCGGTTGTCGAAGTAGAAGGCTTCCGCGGCGAGCCGGTGCACGATCCGGGTCCGGGTTTCGTCGCCGCGTTCGGGTTCCATCTGGAACAGCCCGCCCTGGGCGCAGTCCTTGGCCTGGATCTTCATGGCCAGCCCGCCGGTGCCCGTCCGGAACAGCGTCACTTCCTCGTCCTTGACCTCCAGCGTGATGCTGCTGGTCAGCGCAAGTCCGCGATGGTCCGGGATCTTGCTGGCATAGACCGGCGTAGCCCGGCCTCCGGTGATGTCCAGTTCGTTGGCGGCACCGGTGAAGGCGTAGTTGTAAATCGCGAAGTTCGCCGGGTTAACCTCGAACCTGACGTACTTGCCCTGGACCAGGAACCGGCTGCCCGGCGCAGCAACAGTGCCATCGAACTCGCCGGCCTGCCCCAAAACCTGGAATCCGCCGCCCACACAGCCTTTCGACGACGCCGCCTGGGCGGGGGTGGTGACCGTCAAGAAACCCGCGGCCAGGCCCGCCGCGGCGACGGCCGCGGCAGCAACCCGGGCCGCCGGCTTTGGTAATCGGCCAGCCCGCCCCCGGGGCATGGTGTGCCGGGGTGTGGTGTGCTGTGTGAATCGATCGTTGAAAGTCATCTCGCTTGCTCCGTTCCTGAAAACGCGCAAGCAACAAACCGTCCGGCCAGCACCTGCGCTGAAAACAGGTCAACGGCGGCCGCGACGCCGGAAACCGATAACGTTTCGGATCCTACGCCGGCAGGCACATCATGACAACACCTGTAAATACATATCCTGCATGCGCAGCACGATGCGCGCACAGCGGAAAATGGGAGTCAAATCTATGCCGGAGGCCTGACCTCCCCTACTTCTTCCAGGCCTCAAACGAGACAGCCTCAGACGCCTTGCTGCGGCAAATAACGTCGGCCTGCCCGTTCTGGCTCTCCACGATGCTGGGGTAGAAGCAGACATAGTCGCTGGTTTTCACGTTCCGGGCGCCCTGGACGGTGCCGGTCTTTTCTACGCGCGCCAGGACGGCAATCGCCTCCTCACAGCTGAGCCCGGCGATCTTCTCGTACCGGTAGCGCTCACCGAGGCATCCTGTCTTGACCACCCTGTCCGTGTTGAGGCGCAGGGACGTGAGCACCTTGGCGGTTTCCCCGAACGCGGCGGATCCCGCATACTCTGCAGCGGCGCTGAACAGTTCCTCCTTGCTCAGCGTCTGCACGTCGCGCCGCAGCGGCAAGAAGCCGCTGAAACTGACGTAGTACCCGCCCTGCGTCACTTCCACGGCGGAACGCCCGATCGGTTCGGGGTCGTTGATGCTGCTGACCGCGTACATGGCACCCTGGCCCCCCGGGGCTTGGCCGAAGACCCCGTGCACCACAAGTTCAACGTCCCTGCCGTCCGGCCCCGTGACGCCGGGAACACGGGCCCGGAAGCCACTGTCCAGCCCGGTGGGCACGCTGACGTTCGGAAGGCTCTTCAGCTTGTCCCGCAGTGTGGCACGCGTGGCGCCTGCCGCATCCGTGACGGCGTAGGAACCGCTTTGCCCCGCTACCGCCGCGACCTTCCACGCCGGCGGGTAGGTGAAACTCAGGGAACCGTCCGGCGTGGTGAAGGTTGCCAGGGCCGGCGTGGGCGTCGCCGTGGGGACGGACGACGGCGACGCTGCCGCCGTCGTCGTTTGCCCAGGTGCGGAAGTCGCGGAAGCTGCCGGCGGCTGGGATGCATCCCCGGAGGCAGTGGCTCCGGCGCTGCATCCCGCCATGGATAGCGCCAAGAGTAAACTGACCCCTACGGCCCCCAAATTTGTCATCCCGCAGTCTAACCCGGTCCAGTCATTTCGATGGAAAAACTGCGTGGAACGGCCTACCGGAAGATCTTATAGGGCCCCCACCCGCCGCCCGCCATAGTGCGGGTTCCCCAGGTTCCATTTCGGATGGGGTAGTAGGCCAGCCTGCCGTCGGTGATCCGGGCCATGAGCCCGTAGGTGCCGGCGCCCTGGTAGCCTTCGAGCGTTGTGATGCTGTTGATGCTGTTCCAGCCGCCACCGACAACGGGACGCGGGCCGGACTGGAACGTTCCGAAGCCGGTTGAGCGGTACAGCACCAAGCTGCCGTCGCTGCGCTTGGCCAGGATGTCCTGAGCGCTGTCCCGGTCGTAGTCGGCCATGGTGATGTAAAGCCCGTTCCAGCCGCCGCCGATTCTTATGCGGCTTCCAAAGGTCTTTCCAGTGTTGTTGGGGTAGTGCCAGAGAGCACCCGCAGAGTCATAAGCCACCACGCTGGGGTATATGTCAGCCTTGCGCCAGCGGCCCACGGTCACTTGGTAGCTGCCCCAGCCGCCGCCGATTGTCTGTGCCGGGACGAACCCTCCTGTGGCTTTTCCCTGGTAATAGCTCATTCGGCCGTCTTTCCATTGGGCGATCAGGTCAAACACGCCGTCCTGGTTCCAGTCGGTGACGAATCCGTCTTTCAGGCCGTTCCAACCGGCGCCGATTTTAACGCGCGGCTGCAACCCGCCCTCCCCGTTGGCCGGGTAGTTCCAGAGCACCCCGTCCGGCCCTGCGGCGACGGTATCGGCCGGTCCATTGATAGAGGGTGTGGGCGGCGGATCCGGAGGATCGGCCGGGCTGACGGTAATCGTCTTGGTGGCCGTTGACGAGCCTGCTTCGTTGGCCGCGGTCAACGTTGCCGTGTAGGTCCCGGCCGCTGTGTAAGTGTGGGACGGGTTCTGCGCGGTGGCTGTTTCACCGTCACCGAAATCCCAGGCCCACGACGTCGTATCGTCGGTGGAGGCATCCGTGAAGGCCACCGTCAGCGGTGCTGTGCCCGATGTCGGGTTGGCGCTGAATGACGCGACCGGCGCAGTGCCGTCTGGCGGCACCGTGCCGAGGCTGCGGTCCGAGAACCAGTAGCGCTTGGCGACGTGGTCGCTGGCCATGACCACCAGCCCGGTCGCGGCGTTGACGTTCTGCTTGGTGCTGGTCACGTCGTTCATGTTGGTCGAGTTGGCGTCTTCGATGACCGGCGTGCCGCGGCCGTTCTCGAAGACGGGGTTGTCCATCGAAGCGGTTTTTTCGTAGATGCTTCCGGCGACTCCGGTGAAGGCGCAGCCGCTGACCGAAGTGGAGGGTGCGGTGTGGAACGCACGGACCAGGTTGTTCTGGGTGTCGAGCATGATCTGCGGGCGGGAGACACAGTCACCGGTCCGGGCAATCGTGGTCTGCTCAAAGGAGCCGGTGGCGGGCTTGAACACCACCAGCACCAGCTGGGCCAGGTTCGGATCCGACGAGCCGTCATTGAAGCTGGTCTTCACGGCCGCGTAGACCCGGCCGGTGGGGTCTGCCTGCAGCGTCTTGATGTTCAAGTGGTCATCAACCAGCTTGTTGCCCTTGATGGCTTCCTTGATCTGCCAGGAGGAGGCGCTTTGCGGACTTTCACCGTCTTCGTGGGTCGCCCAGTACGCCGTCCCCGTGGCCTGGTCGGTCCACATGATCCCGATTTCATCGCCTTTGAAGGCAACGATGGCAGAGAGGTCATCCGGTGTCGGGTTCGGGTCCGCGGCGCCCGGCACCACGAACGGAGCCCCCCAGTCCCTGCCGCCCGGGAGGGAGCTGTTGACGAAGACGGTGCTGCCGGCGCCGGCCACCTGGGTCCAGGTGGCCCAGAGCGCGCCGGTGGAATCCTGGGCAATGGTCAGCGACTCACTGCTGTTGTTCGAGATGGTCTCGGGGAACCCGCTGTCCAGCGTGTAGGTGCCGTCCGAATAGCTGTACCGATACAGGCGGGCCGGCTGCCCGGCCGCGGAATTGCCAAGGGTCACCACGTTAGAGGCAATGTACAGGTGGGTGCCGTCCCACAGGGTGTCCGAGGATGTGGTGCCCCTGCCGTCGCTGCGCACTCCGGTGTCCACCCACGTGGCGGTGTTCCTGTCCAGCCGGTAGATGCTCCACCCGCTGCCGGTGGTCCACATGTTCGCCCACCAGGACCCGTCGTTCCACCACAGCTTGCTCTGCGGTTTGTCCGCCGTCGGCGGGTTGCTCACCCCGGAGTAGGTGATGCTCGGAGTGCCGACGGTGGCCGCGTGGGCCGGGCCGGCGCCGAGCAACACTCCCGCGGCGGCGACGGATAAAACGACCAGTTGGCTCAGCCAGCGGAGAGTCTTTTGCATCTTTGTCGCCGTTCAGTCGGGGAGTGAACGTCTCTTCCTCCGGATCGGGCAGCGCCGGGTTCCGGAGTCAGTGAAAGCCGCATCCAACTCATGACCGGGCCCACGGGAACTGCAATAGCAATTCATCGTGCGTCGGCGAGCTTTAGAAAACCTTGGAGGGTACCCCGATGTCTGGGGGTGGTGTGCCTGGCGATCAGCGCCTAGGCCTGTTTGAGCCCGTCCTTGTATTCCGCCTCCGGGCCCACGGCCCCGGCTTCCGGCAACGTCCGCCGCAGCTGCGACCGCATCGCGGCAGGCAATACCGGCGCCGCCGCAGGCCGCTTCGGCCGCAGCATCTCGGGCCGCCGCCCGTATTTCCGCCGAATAATGGGCGGCTGTTGCTGCAGCCACCGCAGCATCCACGGCAGGAAGTAGGTCCTCGCCCAAACGAGGTCGCCGGCTCCGGCCTGCCGCCAGCTCCGCTCCGGCAGTTCCCGTGGTTCCAGGGGCTGGAGAGTGTGGGGCACATTCAGGGTGTCCAGCACCATCATGGCGATGGTGTGGTGGCCCAGCGGCGAGAAATGCAGCCGGTCCGGGTCCCACATCTGCGGATCCCGCAGTTCACGCAGGGACCACAGGTCGCCAACGATGCAGTGGTGCCGGTACGCGATGGCACGCACGTTCTCGTTGTAAATCGCGATTCTCGCCCGGTTCCGGCCCAGCACGGGAGTGTGCCACCAGTCAGGACCGGTGAAGAGCACGATGGTGGCCCCGGTGGTGCTCAGCCGCTCCACGCCGGCGTCCAGCCGTGCGGCGAGCCTGTCCGGGTTGCTGTTGTGGAACACCATGTCGTTTCCGCCGGCGGACAGGGTGATGAGGTCAGGCTTCAGCGCCAGCGTCGGCTCCGTCTGCCGGTCCAGGATCTCCTGGAGCAGCAGGCCGCGCACGGCCAGGTTGGCGTAGGAAAAATCCTCGTGGCCCGCGCTCAGTTCCTCGGCCACGCGGTCTGCCCAGCCGCGCAAACCGTTAGGGCTGCGCTCCTCGGGATCACCCACACCTTCGGTAAACGAATCTCCCATGGCCACGTACCGGCTCCAGGGGTGCGGAGCCTGACGCGTGCCGGAACCGCTGGGGGTAAAGCGGCCGACGGCGTTCATCGCTTCTTCCTCTCCCTCGCCGCCCGCAGGCTCCCCAGCAGCTTGGGGCGTTACTGAGGTAACGCTTTCGTTTGGTCAAGAATTCCGCATTTTGGCGAAAATTCACAGAAGTAGACTCGCTGCGTTGGCCCGCTCCCCTGCGCTGGCGGAACTGCCCGACCAGGTCGACACCGGCCAGCACGCAGGACTGCTGTCCAACCTCGGCATCAACCCCGCGGACCTACTGGGCAAACTCCCCGGCGGGCTCGGGGACAAGCTCGGAGGCCTGGGACTCTAACCCGGCAGTTCCGAAGACGGCACTTCCGAACCCGGCAGTTCCGATCCGAAGACCGGCCCCGCCACTGGCCTCTTGGCCCTGAGCTCCTCCTCGGTCTGGTGCCGGATCCGCTTCAGCACCCAGGGCACCAGGTAGTTGCGCGCCCAGACCAGGTCCTCGGCGCGGGCATGGCGCCAGCTGCTGTCCGGCAGGTCTTTGGGCAGGTTGGGCTGGAGTGTGTGCGGGACGTTGAGGGTGTCCAGCACCATCTTGGCGATGGTGTGGTAGCCCAGCGGCGAAAAATGCAGCCGGTCCGGATCCCACATGCGCGGGTCCGCGAGCTCCTGCAACGCCCACAGGTCTGCGATCACGGCGTCGTGCCGGTGGGCAACTGTGCGGATGTTCTCGTTGAAGATGGCGATCTTCGCCCGGTTGTGCCCAATCACCGGCGTGCCTCCCCAGTCCGGCCCGGCGAACAGCACGATCGTCGCTCCCGTGGAACTCAGCAGCTCCACGCCGGCGTCCAGCTTGGCAGCAAGTTTGTCCGGATCGGTGCCCCGGAAGACAAGATCGTTCCCGCCTCCTGAGAGTGTGATCAGGTCCGGTTTCAGGGCAAGCGCCGGGCCAGCCTGCTGATCCAGGATCTGCTCCAGCAACAGGCCCCGCACCGCGAGGTTCGCGTAGGCAAAATCCTCATGCCCCACACTCAGCTCTTCGGCCACACGGTCCGCCCAGCCCCGCAGGCCGCCCGGGCTCCGTGACTCGGGATCCCCGACGCCTTCGGTGAACGAGTCCCCCAGAGCCACGTACCTACTCCACGGGTGCGGGGCAGCCGCCCGCTCGACGGAACGGCTGGCGGCCACGCCGGCAGCGGAGGCGCCGCTCCCGCCGTCGGCGTCTGTCAACGGAAGACGCACGACGCCGGCCCGGTCACCTTGGGAGGTGACCGGACCGGCGTCGTACTTCTTGAATGGACGATGCATTGGACTGTCAGGTTTCTGCCTGGTGGGCGTCCCGTGTTTCAAAAGAGCGATTGCCCCATGATGGACCCGGCCGGTCAGGAAAACCTTGGGATAACCTTGCAGCCACCCCCAGCAACGATCCCCCACCTTGGTGGGTGCTAGCTCGTTTCGACCCGTCGGGTCCGCATCAGGGCGGTCACGCCGGTGGCCAGCCCCAGGAGCCCGGCACCAAGCCCGGCCCATCCCAGAGCGGCGGGCGCGGAGTCGCCGGCAGGCGAGGTGGCGGACGCCGGAGTGGTGTCTGCGGCGGGCGTTGCCTCGGCTGCGGTGTGCGCACCGGCGCCGTGCTCGCCGGCCGGGGCCGTGGTGACGAACGACGGCGCCGGGTGATCGGGCTCTGCCTGCCCGGCGACTTCGGTCTGGTTCCAGTTCACCACGGTGCCGTCCGTGTAGGCCTGGGCGGCGGGCAGCACCACCGTGGTCCCTGCCTTGGGAAGCCGGCCCACCGAAATGGAGAATGTCTGGTACTCGTGCTGCGAGATCTGGTGGGCGGCGTCGGCCGTCCAGGTCACGGTGGCGGCTGCCTTGGTGATGGTGGCGCCGTTGGCGGTAACGGGCTTGGGAAGAGCCGCTTCCTTGATCTCGGCTTTCCAGCCATCCATGGGCTTGACCGAAACGGACGTAAAGGGTGTGTCCTTCGGCAGCGTCACGGTGAGCTTGGACGTCTTGGCCGTCTCGGACTCGTTGGGAACCCGGAAGGTCAGCTGGGAGTAGCCGCCCTCGGAGGTTGAAGCGGGATCAACGTTCACGTGGGCGGACGCGGCTCCGGCACCGAGGATGGCCAGGCCTGCTGCAGCGGCGAGAACCGCGCCTGTCTTGAGGGCGTGGAGGGCTGGGGTGTTCATGGTGGTATTGCCTTTCGCTGGCGCCGGCCGATCTGCGGGGACGGCGCATGGGTGTGGGGAAAGCTGCTTCCCGCGCACCCACCTGCGACCTCCTTAGGGGTCAGTGACCTCCGGAGGAGTCAGCAGGGCAAGGCACGCAGGAGGGCCGCGGCAGGCGGTCCCCGGAGGCTGTGCAGGCGAAGGTTGCGCCACGGCGCAGGGATGAAGTCGGGGTTGCGGGCAAAGGTCGTGGGGCCAGCAACGGGGATGGCGACCGGGCGCAGGACGTGGACCAGGGGACGGAGCCAGGCCAGGAGCTGCCACAGCGAGGCCTCGCCGCGGCGCAGGAACCAGGCCGTGGCAAGCACCGCCAGCACGTGGCCGGCCAGCATGGCCACTGGATCGACGCCGGACGCCACGTGGGCGTCCATCCCTGCCGAAGCGGCTGCCGAAGCGGACGGGAGGCAGTGAAGGCTCGACGTGCCCGCATGAAGGTGGCTTCCAGCGGTCACCGGCGCTTGGCAGACGGCGCTGACGGACAGCGTGCTGAACGCCTCATGCAGGACCAGCTGGCCGGCGCCAAGCAGGCCGAGCAGGGTAGTGAAGGACAGTTCGCGCCGCGTCAGCCAGGTCACGGGGACCAGAACCAGCGTGGCCAGGGCCACGGTGATCATCGGCGCGGGCAGATTGCCGCCGCCGAAGAGGTGGCCGCCGGCAGCCAAGCCCACGATCACGCCGGTGACGATCAGGGAGCGCAACAGGCGCAGGGGCGCATGCGGTTGCATCTGCTCCTCCAGTCTCCGGCTACGTGGCGTTCCAGCTAGGCCCAAAGCTAGGAACCGGAGGATGGAAAAACCCTGCGCGGTGACGCCCCCAAATCGGGGCCCAGACCTTGGGGCGCGCCGGAACGTCGCCGCTGAACGGCTGCTTCAGACGCGCGTCCAGCATACCGGGTGTGGCAGATTCCCGCCGTCGCGGCCGCCTCAGCTGCCCGTCTCGTAGTGGGGCTCGGCGACGGGTTTTGACTCGGCGGAACGGATCTCCCGCAGATAGACCGACGCCCCGACGATGACCGCCACGGCCAGGAACTCGCTCTGCCAGTTCTGGAACGACTCAAACCAGAACTGCGACGTCCCGAGGTACTCGAGGACGGTCACGGCCGGCTGGCCGTGGGACAGCTGCTCTTCGCTGTAGGCCTCCGCACCGCCCACAGCGTGCAGGGCTATCGATCCCAGGAAAAGGAGCAGGAACAGGCCCGACAGCGAGTGTTCGTACACCTTCAGGACCCAGCCGCCCCGGCGGACCGGCCAAGGAGTGTCCGGACCCTTCTTCGCTGTCCTGGGGTCCTCGTCCTGGGGCGCCGCCTTCCCGACCGGCTTGGACTCCGACGATCCCTTCTGGAACAGATAGGCCGTGAGGACCACGTACATTCCCATCTGCAGGAACTCCGATTCCCAGTTCTCGAAGGTGGCCTCGAGGAAGGTACCTGTTCCCAGATACTCCCCCACGCTGACTGCTGCCTGGCCGTGGGCTACCTGATCTTCGCTGTAGGCAGCGGCCCCGGTGAAGATCATGGCCCCGAAAAACACCAGGAACAGCGCAATGTTCGCCAGCAGCAGTCCGTGGTCCCTGGCCCATTCCCGCATGTGTCCTCCTCGTTCAGGTGCAGCGGCTCGTTCAGGTGCAGCGGCTCGTTCAGGTGCAGCGGCGCACAGGCGCGTGCTTTGTCCATCCTCCGGTTCCATCTAATCAGGCCGGGGTCTTCGCCACCGGGAAGGCGCGTCAAGGCCGCCTCCACGCGGGTTTACTGCGGGGTTTACTCACGGGAGCCCGCGGGGCACGATGGCAGGAGGCGCCAGGACTTGCGCCCGCTTCAGCATGGTCAGCGTGCTCAGCAGTCACGGACGGGCCAGGAGGGGCCATGGCCAGGGAATCCCAGGGCCCAGGAGCGGCCGGCATGAACACCATCGGGGCTTTGGCCGCCGGGGCGGTGGCCGGTGCCGCGGGCACCACCGCGCTGAACGCCGTCACGTACCTGGACATGGTCTGGCGGGGCCGGCCTGCCAGCAGCACACCGGAAGCCACCGTCCGGAAGCTGGCCGACCTGACAGGCTATTCGATTCCGGGCACCGAGGAGGAACGCACGAACCGGGTAGCCGGCGTCGGTCCTTTGCTGGGCATCCTCGCGGGCGTCAGCGTGGGTGCCGCCCTCGGCCTGCTGCGCGGCGCCGGCTACCGGCCCGGCCTGGTGGCTACCTCACTTACCGCTGTGGCAGGTGCCCTGGTAGTGGGCAACGGCCCCATGACGGCCCTCGGTGTGACAGACCCCCGCACGTGGTCCCGGGCGTATTGGCTCAGCGACGTCGTCCCGCACCTCGCCTACGGCATCGCGGCCGGCGCAGCCCTGGAGGCGCTGGATCCTGCCCCGCGCTCAGTGTCGCGTCGTCAGATCGTCAGTCACCGGCGGGGCGGCGACAGTACTATCGCCCAATAGCGCGGGCCTGATGTTGGCAGGGAGCGCCACCGGATCCCTTCCCAGGCAATATCGAAGTCGTATGTGGCCGGGCCGTCGGCCGCAAGCCACGCTGTAGCGGCCTGAAGTGTCCGTCTACCGTTCTCCGGGCTGCCTCTAGGCGTAGCCGGTGACGCGCAGGTCGTTCGCCGTTGCGGCGCCGCCGATGGCGTAGAGGGAGACGTCGGTGCTCGTGGCGGAGGGAAAGATCAATTCGGTCAGGGTGACCTGGCCTCCCTGGGCGAAGACTTCCACGGAGCAGCGGTCCACATAGATCGTGAGCTGGTAGGAACCGTCCAGAGTCCGGATTGGGGCGCTGTCGATGGAGGCGAAGGATTCGTGGAAGTCTGTTTGTCCGGATTGCCGGCGGTCGACGAAGATGCGTCCTTCCGCGGGGCGGATGCCGATCCGGGTACCTTGCGTTTCGCCGCCACGGACCACCAGGCCGAATTCATCGGCTGTCCCCTGCAGGATGGTGACCTGGATGCGCTGGACGCTGCCGGCTGCGCCGTCGAGGACGTGCTCGCCCTCGACAATGTCGACCGTTTCGAGGCGCAGTGTCGCAGCGGGATCAGCCCAAGCGGTGAGATCCCCGGCAACCTGCTGCGCGAGCCGCAGGTCTCCTTCTATGGTGGTCAGCGATATTTCGCGGACCAGGGACATGGGGCTCCGCCAGGGCGCGGTGGGGATCTGGTTGGCGTATTCCCAGTTGTTCATCCAGGCAATCATGAGACGGCGGTTGCTGGGGGCGTCGCTGAAGGAAACGGCGGCATAGTAGTCCCGGCCCCAGTCCAGCCACTGGTACTCGCCCAGCCGGGCTGGGTCCTGGAGCCCTTCGGTCACGGTAGTGGCCGAGGTGAACGTCGTCCCGTCGAAGTCCCCGACGAAGTACTGCCCGGCGGAGCCGTTGTTGGGTCCGCCCGGGTTGAGGTTTACGGTGAGGACCCATCTGAGATTCTCCGGGTCACCGTCGACGGGAAGGAGGAACAGGTCGGGGCATTCCCAGACGCCGCCGGTGGCGTTGGCCGGGCCGAACGTGCTCAACAGCTCCCAGCTCTTCAGGTCCTCGGACTTGTAGAGCACCACCTGGAAGTCTGTGGCTTCCACGGCGACCATGACCCAGTAGCTGCCGGTGTTGCCGGTGTAGCGGATGACTTTCGGGTCGCGGAACTCCGCGGACCCGCGGTTCAGGACGGGGTTGGCGCTGTGTTTGGTCCAGGTGTATCCGCCGTCGCGACTGTAGGCGAGGGACTGGGCCTGGACGCCGTGGTGTGCGGAGCCGGGCTTGAAGGCGCTGGTGTAGACGGCGACCAAGGGCGGAGCCGAGTCGGTGCCGAATCCGCTGGTGTTGTCCCGGTCAAAGACGATGCTGCCGGAGAAGATGTCTTCTTCCTCGTCACAGGAGATGGCGACGGGGTGTTCGGTCCACGTGATCAGGTCGGTAGAGGTGGCGTGTCCCCAGGACATGTTTCCCCAGACGTTATCGAGGGGGTTGTTCTGGTAGTAGAGGTGGTAGACGCCGTCGTGAAAGATCAGGCCGTTGGGGTCATTGAGCCAGGTGTCCCGGGCGGCGTAGTGCAGGGCCGGCCGGAAGGTGTCGGCCGTGGTGGCGGTCGCGGCAGTCATGAAGGTGGGGTCTCGTTTCTGTGCAGGTCTGCGGGTGAACCCTTGTTCACAGGGTTCCCGGAGGGTGGGGTGGGCCGGGTTACGCCGGCCCACCCCGGTGGTGGCGCTAGGAGTTTTTCTTGTAGCGGTCGTAGGCCTGCTGGTAGACCTCGATCATTTTGTCGACGCCGACGTTCTGGAGCTGGGAGACATAGCCGTCCCATTCCTGCTCGATACCGCCGGAGACGATCCACTTGGCCATGTTCTGCTTGACCAATGAGGTGGTGTCGGTCTGGATGGTGCTGATCTGCTGGAGTTCTTCGTTGGAGAGGGCGACCGGGGGGTAGCCGTCGTTGCCGGCGAAGGGCTTGTAGAGTTCGTTGACGGTTTTCTGGCGTTCGGCGGCGCGTGGTTCGGGTGCGACGACGGTGGTGAAGTTCTCGGCAGTGTTGGCCTTCGGTCCGCCAGGGGCGACCTTTTGGCGGCGTTCGCCTTCGCTGGTTCCGGCCGGGGCGGGGATCTGGGTCAGGAGGCCGGTGGCGTCCTTTTGCAGTGTTTCACCGATAGGCCCCCAGTTGGCCTGGGCAGACTGGATGGGGTCGTAGAGGTTGTCGGCCCAGCGCATTGTCGCGGCCGGGTATTTGTTGTTACGGGTGATGGCGAAGGCGCCGCGGGCGATTTCCTGGTTGTTGGACTGGCTGGCGATCCGCTTGCCGTTCACGCCTTCCAGGACCGGGACCAGGGCGTAATTGTTGGCGCGGTCCGCGCCGACCATTTCGGGGATTTCCCACCAGACGAAGGAGCCGAGGTTTTCGGTGGCGGCTTTGCCCTTGGCCAGGTAGGCCTTGTCGTCCTGCGAGAAGGACTCGGGGTCGATCAGGCCTTCCTGGTACCACTCGTGCAGGGTCTGGATGGCTTTTTTGTAGCCGTCCTGGGTGGGGGTGAAGATGACTTTGTCGTCCTGGACGATGCGGTGGTCCATGTTGTCCGGCACTCCGCCCAAGGCCGCGATCAGGTCAACGATGTCCCCGCACCAGGAGCCGGGCATGAAGCTCAGCGGTATGGTCTTACCGGTGCCGGAGGCGTCCCTGGTTTTGAAGGCGAGAAGGGCGTCGTGGAACTCGTCGACGGTTTTCGGCATGGGGATGTTGAGCTTTTTCAGCCAGGCGGTGTTGATGGCCAGTTCGTTGGGGAACTGGACCAGGCCGAGCTCTTCGATCGATGGCAGGGAGTAGATGTGCCCGTCCGAGGACGTGATGGCGGCCTTGATCTCCGGCCGGTCAGAGAGCAGCTTGGAGAGGTTGGGTGCGTTCTTCTCGATGAGCCCTTCGAGCGGGATGAGTGTGCCGCTGGCGGAGTAGGTGGCGATCTCGGCGTCGGTCAGCCCGGTGTTGAAAAAGGCGTCGGGGAGGTCACCGCTGGCCAGGATGAGGTTCTTTTTTTCCTGGAAGACCGTTTCGGGCAGGTTCTCCCAGTTGATGTGGACGTTGGTGGCCTTTTCCCATTCCTTCACCACGGTCATGGTGTTGTAGTCCGGGGCCAGTGCTGCCTTGGTGCCGGAGAACGTCAGGTCGAGTTGCTTGCTGACGATCGGTAGGCCTGTTTCCTGGAAGCCGAAGTCCGCGGAGGCGTCTTTGATTTCCGTGGTGCCTGAGCCGCCGCCGGCGCAGGCGGTGAACATCAATGTTCCGGCCAGGACGGCGCCGAGGGCGGCGAGTTTGCGGCTAAATGCCATGGTCATTCCTATTCTGAGGTGGGTGTGCTGCCGTCCGATGGCGGATGCCGGGGCGGAGGATATTGCGGGAATAGAGCTATTTGACGGCGCCGATCATGGCGCCCTTGGTGAAGTGCTTCTGCATGAATGGCAGGGCAATCATGAGTGGCAGGCTCGAGACGACGATCATGGCGTACTTGGTGAGCTCTGCGATCCGTTGCGCGGCGGCATAGGATTCGATGTCTCCGCCGGTGGTTCCGGTGGATGAGACATCTGACTGGATGAGGATGTTGCGCAGGACGAGCTGCAACGGGTACTTGGAGTCGTCGTTGAGGAAGATCAGTGCGTCGAAGAACGAGTTCCAGTGCGCCACGACGTGGACCATGATCATGAGCATGATCAGCGGTTTGGACAGTGGGAGCACCATTTTGAAGAAGAATTTGAAGTCAGTCGCCCCGTCCATCTGGGCGGCTTCGCGCAGTTCGTTCGGGATGGTGTGCTCGAAGAAGGACCTGGCGATGATCAGGTTCCATACACCCACGGCCCCGGGCAGGACCACAGCCCAGACTGTGTCCAGCATGCCCAGGTCGCGGACCACCAGGTACTTGGTGATGAGTCCGCCGTCGAAGAACATGGTGATCACGAACAGGAGCATCAGGATCTTCCGGCCGGGCATGTCCTTGCGGGACAGTGCGTAGGCGCCGCACAGGATGGTGCTGACGCTGACGGCGGTGCCGAGCACGGTGTAGACCATGGTGTTGCCCAGGCCGTTCCAGATCCGGCTGTCGGCGAAGATCCGTTCGTAGCCTTCGGTAGTGACCCCGGAGGGGAACAGCCAGACCTTGCCTTCGTAGACAGCGTTGGGGTCGCTGATCGAGGCGATCACGATGAAGTACAGCGGGTACACCACGGCCAGGATGGACAGCAGCAGGACAGTGGTGGCGGCGATGTTGAAGGCACGGTCACCGTACCTGTCCCGCAGGGTCGGCTTGGGGCTGGGGAGGCGGCCCTGGCTGACCGCCCGGTTCGGGTTCTCGGTAGTGCGGGGGTTGGTTGTCAGAGACATTTCGGCATCACCACAGGGTCGCTTGGTTGGCCCGGCGCGCCACTGTGTTGAAGAAGAGCAGCAGCGCCAGGTTGAGGAGGGAATTGAACAGGCCGATGGCGGCCGAGTAGCTGAACTGCGCCTGCTGCAGGCCCGCGTGGTAGACGTAGGTCTGGATGATCTCCGAGGTCGAGAGGTTCAGGGGCGTCTGCATCAGCAGTGCCTTCTCGAAGCCGACGTTGAGCAGGTTGCCGATGGCCAGGATGAACAGGATCGTCACCACGGGCATGATGCCCGGGAGGTCAATGTGCCGAATGCGCTGCAGCTTGGAGGCGCCGTCGACCTTGGCTGCGTCGTGCAGTGCCGGGTCGATGGCCGCCAGGGCCGCGAGGTACACGATCATGGAGAAGCCGGCGTTCTGCCAGACATCCGAGATGACGTAGATGGGGCGGAACCACTCCGCCGAGCCCATGAAGAAGATTGGCTCACCGCCGCCCAGCTGGATCGCGTTGTTCACCAGGCCGGACCGGGGGGACAGAACCACGAACATGATGCCCACCACCACGACGGTGGAGATAAACGCTGGCGAATACAGCACGGTCTGCGTGAACTTCTTGAATCTCTCGCTCTGGAGCTGGTTGACCAGCAAGGCCAGGATGATCGGGATAGGGAAGGCTATGAGCAGGCCCAGGACGGCGATCCACAGGGTGTTGCCGACGACCTGGCCGAACTGGTAGGAGTTCACGAACCTGATGAAGTGGGCCAGGCCCACCCAGGGGCTGTCCGTAAATCCGTCCACCGGGTTGTAGTTCTTGAACGCGATCTGCACGCCGTACATGGGCCAGTACTTGAAGACCAGGATGTAGACGATCGCGGGGGCTAGTAATACGTATAACTGCCAGGCACGGGAAATCCTCTTCAGGCGGAGCGAAAGAGAATTTTTTCGTTGCGGCAACGGCGCCGCAACGGGACGACGCCCGCGTCGGGCCGGGATGGTGCGGCTCATGGCATCTCCTTAGGGTGAGTCACTGAGTTCCGTTCGATCAGAGGGCAGTCCATGAGCTCGACCCGGCCATCGGGTTCCGCGTCCTGGAGGATCAGGTCAACCGCGCGCCGGCCCATGGCGACGAACGGTAATTCAAAAGTGGTCAGTCCCGGGCGAAGAAACGGCGCCAGAGTCGCCTGATTATCGAACCCCACGATCGAGACGTCTCCGGGGATGGAGAGGCGCAGGTCCGAGACGGCCTGGTAGGCACCCCAGGCGCCACGGTCATTCGCGCAGAAAATCGCGGTGGGCGGGTTGTTGGAAGTCAGCAGCTCCATGGCGTACTTGTAGCCATGCTCTTCGCCGCCCTGACCAAAGCGGATCAGCGACGGATCAACGTCCAGCCCCGCTTCCTCAAGTGCCGCGCAGTAGCCGTCATAGCGGCCGACGGCGGCAGGAAGGCCGCTTTCGAGGGTTTCGATATTGATCAGCCCCACTCTGGTGTGGCCCGCCTCGAGCAGTCGGCTGGTGGCCGCGTACCCGCCTTTGACCTCGTCCGGGGCGACGCTCGGGACCCGGCCTGCCCGGTCCTGCGAATTGAGCACCACGGACCTGACGCCCGTCAGGGCCTCCGGAACTTCCAGCCGGCGGTGGTACATGCCGGCGTAAACCACTCCTGCAACCTTGTAGGAGAGCATGGTGTCCAGGGATGCGGCTTCAAGCTCCTTGTCACCCCCGGTGTTGACAGTGAGCAAGAGGAGCCCGTCCTCCCAGGCCCGCTGCTGCGCGCCTTCGATGATGGCCCCGGCAAAAGGAGTGGTAGCAACGGTGTCGCCGATGAACCCGATCATGCCTGCCACGCCTTCGCGGAGTGTCTTGGCGTGGGCGTTGGTGCGGTAGCCGAGCCGGTTCACGGCGTCCCGGACCTTCTTGCGCGTCTCCTCGGAGAAACGCGACCCGGAGGCAGAATTCAGGACCAATGACACAGTGGCCTGTGAAACACCGGCAGCAGCAGCGACGTCGTGCATTGTCGGTCCTGACTTTGGCCGTGATCCAGCCATAATGGACACCTCCTTGGGCCACCGATAATTCATTGGTTATTCGTATAACTTCTGATGAACTGTATCGTGCATCACACCGGGCGTCAACAGGCGGGACATTCGCCCATTTGTCGATTCCGCCGCCCGCAAACTGATTGGATGCTGTTTCTGCCCGTAGGACAGAATGTTCACCCGGGATCCTGACAGGGCATGCAGCGGCTCTGAGACTGATTCACACTCATTAATGTGATGGCCTCTAATGTCAGACCCCCCACCGACACTTGAGTTATGGACGGTAATGGGGAGTCTGAAGCGGTTCCGGCCGGAGGGATGGACGAGCAGGAGGGTGCCCGGCTGATTGATGAGATCCGGGCACTGGAAGAGGAAAAGTCTGCCTTGGCTGCCCGCCAGGCGCGCCTGACCGTGGCGTTTGATCAGCTGCAGCGCCGGCAGCAGTCAGGCGCCGGGACCCCCGCTGATGAGCTCGGGGCGGGCATCGGGGCGCAGATCGCCCTCGCGCGTGGCGAATCTCCGGCCAAGGGAAACCGGCTGTTGGGCCTGGCCAGGGCCCTGGTGACCGAGATGCCGCACACGCTCGCTGCCTTGGAGACGGGGCAGCTGAACGAGTGGCGGGCC
Organism: Arthrobacter sp. Soil_N43; assembly: GCF_057655195.1. NCBI lineage: Bacteria > Bacillati > Actinomycetota > Actinomycetes > Micrococcales > Micrococcaceae > Arthrobacter > Arthrobacter sp. Soil_N43. The sequence goes on along the minus strand of NZ_JBDGML010000059.1, from coordinate 849 downwards.
ACGTTGCTGGTGCGCGAAACGGCGTCCCTGTCCGCCGCGGACCGGTGCAGCGTCGATGAGGAGCTCGCCCCCGATACCGGAACGCTAAGCGGTGCGGGAGACCGGGCCGTGGTGGCCGCCGCCCGGGCCGCCGCCTACCGCCGGGACCCGCGCTCGGTCACCCAGCGCGCCGCCCACGCCGCCACCGAACGGCACGTCAGCCTCCGCCCGGCACCGGACACCATGTGCTACCTGACCGCCCTGCTCCCCGTCTCGGCCGGTATCGCCGTGCACGCCGCGCTCACCCGCCACGCGGACACCCTGCGCTCCGGCGGGGATGAACGTGCCCGCGGGCAGATCATGGCCGATGACCTGGTCGAATGGACCACCGGCACCCCCGGCGGGATCACCGGCATCGAGATCCAGCTGATCATGACCGACCGCACCCTCCTCCAGGGCGACTCAGAGCCGGCCCGTCTCCCCGGCTACGGCGTGGTCCCGGCCGGCTGGGCCCGCGACGCCCTCACCCAGGGCCAGGGCCAGGGCCGGCAGGATGATGCCAGGACAACCGGCTGCGCCACAACCGATAGCGATACAACCGATAGCGGTACAACCGGTGGCGATACAACCCTCGGCGGTACGGACCCGGCGTGCAGTGAGGAACTCAAGGTCTGGGTCCGCCGGCTCTACACCGCCCCCGGAACCGGCGAACTCGTCGCGATGGACTCACGGGCACGCCTCTTCCCGGCCCCGCTGCGCCGCTTCATCCAGGCCCGCGACGACACCTGCCGCACCCCCTACTGCGACGCCCCCATCCGCCACCACGACCACATCGTTCCCTGGCACGGCGGCGGCGCCACAACACAGGCC
>NZ_JBDGML010000058.1:0-19548 GCF_057655195.1 Arthrobacter sp. Soil_N43 | reverse complement strand
TGGCGGTGAGGACGATCAGCGATGTCAGGATCTCTCCGGCGGAGACCCCGGGAGAAACGGCCGCCGCGGTAAACATGAAGACCTGGTCGATGCCGTTGAGGTCCGGATTGGGTGCCACGACAAACGGCTGCCGGCCCATTTCCGTGAAGATCCAGCCCGCGGCGTTCGCTCCGAAGGGTGCCAGGATGCCGAACACGGCCAGCCGCATGAGCCACCGGGACTCCGGCACGGTGCCACTGCGGGTGACCCACAGCGCCAGCAGTGCAGCCAGCGCGGCGACTCCGCCGAAGCCGATCATCATGCGGAAGCCCCAGTAGGTGACCTCCATGACGGGCACGTACTCGATCTCCTGCCCCGCACGCTCCCCGTAGATGGGGTTGTCCGGCAGGTGCGTGCCGTAGTCGGCCTTGTACTGGTCCAGGAGGCTGTTGACGCCCTTGACTTCGGTGGTGAAATCCCCCTTGGCCAGGTAGGACAGGATGCCCGGGACCTCGATTAGGGCCACGATGTCATCGCAGTTGCGGGACCCGATGTTCCCGACGCTGAGGACCGAGAATCCCGTTCCGTCGTGGCAGGCGGCTTCGGCTGCGGCCATCTTCATGGGCTGCTGTTCGAACATCAGCTTTCCCTGGAGGTCGCCGGTCAGCGCCGTGCCGGCGAACGAGATCATGGCGACGACGGCCCCGATCCGCAGTGAGCGGATCCATACGGTGTGGTCCGTGCGGTCCCGGCCGGGAATGTCGGCAGAACCGGCGATGACCTTGCCGTCGGCGCCCACGGTGTCGATGCCGTCCCTGCGCCGCCGCCAGAGGTGGTACCAGGCAATGCCGAGCAGGAACCCGCCGGCGACGGCCAGGGCACCGAAGAGCGTGTGTGGCACGGCGACCAGGGCGGTGTTGTTGGTGAAGACCGCCCAGGCGTCTGTCATGACGGGCCGGCCGTCCACCATGTCCACACCCACGGGGTGCTGCATCCAGCTGTTGGCCACGATGATGAAGTACGCGGAAAAGAACGAGCCGATCACGGCGATCCAGAGGCAGGCCAGGTGCACGCCCTTTTTGAGCTGCTTCCAGCCGAAGATCCAGAGGCCCAGGAACGTGGACTCGACGAAAAACGCGAGTAGGGCTTCGAGGGCCAGCGGCGCACCGAAAACGTCACCGACGAAGCGGCTGTACTCGCTCCACGCCATGCCGAACTGGAACTCCTGCACGATGCCGGTGGCCACGCCCATGATGAAGTTGATGAGGAACAGCTTTCCCCAGAATTTGGTCATGCGCAGGTAGGCCGGGTTGCCGGTCCGGTACCAGACCGTCTGGATCACCGCCACGACGAGGCCCAGTCCGATGGTCAGCGGCACCATCATGAAGTGATAGACCGTGGTGATTCCGAATTGCCAGCGTGCGATTTCCAAGGCTTCCAAGGCGGTCCCTACTGTTGGCTGGGTCTCAAGCTCTCAAGCGCTGTTTTCTACGTCGCGTAGAACATCAACTTCTACAGAGTGTAGAACAAGGCGCCCACGCTGTAAACCATCGTTACACCGTCATGGAGGGCCTGCAATGACGCGCGGCGCGCCGCATGTTCTACCTCATGTAGAAAGAAACGCGCAAACGCGCTAGATTTGAAGGTGAAGTATTGGAATCACAGCACGTGGCGGCCAACCGGCCGCAGGCGGCGCGTTGTCAGAAGGATGTAGAGATGGCAAGTCTTGGGGAACTCGAACGGGCAGTGATGGACCTGCTCTGGGCTGGCCGGGAAGCTGCAACCGCCAACACGCTGCGCGACCTGCTGGCACAGAGCACGGTGGCACAGGGCGGCGCCGCAGGCCATGTGGGCAAGGACCTGGCCGTCACCACCGTCCTGACCGTGCTGTCGCGCCTCGAAAAGAAGGGCCTCGTGGAGCGCGAACGCGGCACCCGGCCGCACCGGTACCAGGCTGTTTCCAGCCGGGAGGACCACACCGCCGAGCTGATGCACGAGGTGCTGGGATCGGCTCCGGACCGTGAAGCCGTGCTGGCCCGCTTTATCGGCTCCGTGACAGAGAGTGAAGCTGAGACGCTGCGCAAACTGCTTGGCCACAGCTAGCGGACGATGTTCTGGGCCTCATACTTCCTGGCGGTCCTGGCGATAGTACTGGCGTGGCCGGTGCCTATCCTCCTCTCCCGCGCCCAATGGCCTGCGCGGGATCCTTTCACGGCCATGTTGCTGTGGCAGGCGATCGGCCTGGCCGGTGGCCTGTCCATGATCGGGGCCATGCTGGTTTACGGGCTGGAGCCGGTCGGAGACAACCTGATCGCGGGCCTCAGGGCACTCGCCGGGATGGTGTTCCAGAACGCCCCCACCACGGCGCTCGGCTTCTGGCATCTCTTCGCACTGTCGGCAGCGGCACTGCTGACGGCGCATCTGGTCTTCACCCTGCTGCTGACCTACTACAAGATTGAGCGGCAACGCCAGCGGCACCGCGAGCTGCTGGCGCTCCTGGCCTCCCCTTCCGCAGATGGCAACGGCACCATGGTGATCAACCACGACTCGCCCGTGGCCTACTGCCTGCCGGGCGGCGCGCGGTCCGTCACGGTCCTCTCCGACGGGCTCATGGCCGCTTTGGAACCGGCCGAGTTGCGTGCCGTGCTGATCCACGAGAACGCCCACCTCAACCAGCGCCACCACCTTCTGCTGTGGGCCTTCGCCGCGTGGCGCCAGGCCCTTCCCTGGCTGCCCACGACGCGCCTGGCGCAGGAGGCCGTCAACTCGCTGATTGAAATGCTCGCCGACGACGTCGCCCTCAAGACGGAGAGCAAGGCCACGCTGATCAAAGCCATTGCCATCGTGGCGAGCGGGTCCGCGGTCCCGCAGGCAGCACCCGCCATCGGCCGGGGCGAACTTGCGGGTCAGGGCCTGCAGCTGCCCGACGGTGCGGGCGGAGCGGGCTCGGCCAGCACGACGGCGTCCCGCGTCAGCCGCCTGCTCTCACCCCGGGCGCCGCTTCCGGCCCCCCTCCGGGCGGCCGTGCTCGCGGTCTGCGTCCTGCTGCTGGCCATGCCCACGGCGCTGCTGATAGTTCCGGGCCTGCTGGGCTAGACGTACTGCCGGGAGCCTGGCTCACCGGCCTGCCGTGGGATCAGGCGTCGATGCGGTCCCTGTCCAGGCTGGCTGCCCCGGCAACGATGAAGTCCTTCCGGGGGGCAACGTCCGATCCCATCAGCAGGTCAAAGGTGGCCTCCGCACGCTGGGCGTTTTCGATGTTGACCTTGCGGAGCATCCGGTGCCTCGGGTCCATGGTGGTTTCGGCCAGCTGCTCGGCGTCCATCTCCCCCAGGCCCTTATACCGCTGGATGGGTTCCTTGTAGCGCTTGCCTTCCTTGGCGAGCCTGGCCAGCAGCGCGTGGAGCTCCGCCTCCGAGTAGGTGTAGATCATCTCGTTGGCCTTTTGGCCCGGGTTGATCACTTCCACACGGTGCAGCGGGGGCACGGCCGCGAAGACCCTGCCCTGCTCGACCATGGGGCGCATGTAGCGGAAGAACAGCGTGAGCAGCAGCGTGCGGATGTGGGCGCCGTCGACGTCGGCGTCCGTCATCAGGATGACTTTCCCGTAGCGGGCGGCCTCGATCGCGAAGCTGCGTCCCGAGCCGGCGCCGACCACCTGGATCAGCGCCGCGCATTCGGCGTTGGAGAGCATGTCCCCCACCGAGGCCTTCTGGACGTTCAGGATCTTGCCCCGGATCGGCAGCAGTGCCTGGAAGTCGGAGGACCGTGCCAGCTTCGCGGTGCCGAGTGCGGAGTCACCCTCGACGATGAACAGCTCGGAGCGGTCAACATCGTCCGTCCGGCAGTCCGCGAGCTTTGTGGGCATCGAGGAGGTCTCGAGCGCGGTCTTGCGGCGCTGTGTTTCCTTGTGCACCCGGGCGGAGATGCGGGACTTCATCTCGCTGACGATTTTCTCCAGGAGCAGGGCCGACTGCGCCTTGTCGTTCTTGTTCGTGGAGCTGAGCTTGGCGGAGATCTCACGCTCCACGACCCGTGCCACGATCGCCTTGACCGCGGACGTGCCCAAAATTTCCTTAGTCTGGCCCTCGAACTGCGGTTCGGCCAGGCGGACGGTCAGCACGGCCGTGAGGCCGGCAAAGATGTCGTCTTTTTCGATCTTGTCGTTGCCGGCCTTGAGCTTCCTGGCGTTGGTTTCCACTGCCTTTCGGAACGTCTTGACCAGGGCCTGCTCCAGGCCGGCCTGGTGGGTGCCGCCCTTCGGCGTCGAGATGATGTTCACGAAGCTGCGGACGGTGGTGTCATAGCCGATCCCCCAGCGCAGCGCGACGTCCACCTCGCAGTCGCGTTCCACTTCGGCCAGCTTGCTGTGGCCGCGGTCATCCAGCACCGGGACCGTTTCCTTGAACTTGCCCGCACCGTGCAGCCGCCAGACGTCCGTGACGCCCGCGTCGATGGCCAGGAATTCCACGAACTCCGAAATGCCCCCGTCGTGGTGGAACACTTCCTCGTGCGGGCCGTTTTCCCCCGGGGTGCCGGGGAGCTTGCGTTCGTCGCGGACGGTCAGTTTCAGGCCCGGGACCAGGAAGGAGGTCTGGCGGGCACGGGCAGCCAGTTCGTCGTAGGAGAATTTGGCGTCCGGCGTGAAGATCTGCCTGTCGGCCCAGTACCGGATCCGGGTACCGGTCACGCCCCGCTTGGCCTTGCCGACGACGTCGAGCACGGAATCGTCGACGAACGGCGTGAACGTGGCCGCGGGGTCCGGACGGGTGCCGGTGTCCTTGAACCTGCCCGGCTCGCCCCTGCGGAACGACATCTTGTACGTCTTGCCGCCGCGGTCCACTTCGGCGTCCAGCCGGGCGGACAGGGCGTTCACCACAGAGGCGCCCACCCCGTGCAGGCCGCCCGATGCGGTGTAGGAGCCGCCGCCGAACTTGCCGCCGGCGTGCAGCTTTGTGAAGACGACTTCCACGCCGGTGAGGCCGGTCTTGGGTTCCACGTCAATCGGAATGCCGCGGCCGTCGTCGTGGATCTCCACGGAGTTGTCCGCGTGGAGGATGATCTTGATGTCGTGGCCGTAGCCGGCCAGGGCCTCATCCACGGAGTTGTCGATGATTTCCCACAGGCAGTGCATGAGTCCGCGCGAATCCGTGGAGCCGATGTACATGCCCGGACGCTTCCGGACAGCCTCGAGGCCCTCCAGCACCGATAGGTGGCGGGCGGTGTAATCAGAACTCGGTGCCACGGGTAGTGAACTCCTTCAGCGAGGGCCCGGCAGGGCATTAAATGGCTTCCTATAGCCTAGTCCCGCGGCCGCCGTTCACCGGACTGCCACTCCACACGCGGCTCCAGCTCACGCCTGCCGTTACGCAGACGTGATACGCGGACAGCGAAAGTGACACATCCTTGCCATAGTTTGGCTCCGAATGCTGGTTATATAGATGTACAGATCTACTAAGGAGGCCGACATGACAACAGCAGTTGCCGACCGCACACTCACCGCAGCTGACCGGTGCGACCGTTGCGGTGCGCAGGCATACGTCCGGGTTGTACTCGAGTCCTCCGGAGGTGAGCTGCTCTTCTGCGCTCACCATTCACGTGCCGTGGAAGCGACGCTCAAGCCGCTAAGCTCGGAATGGCACGATGAGTCGGGCCGGCTTCACGAGAAGGAACCGGTACCGGTCGACTAGACCATGCAGCTGAAAAGCGAAGCAGAAAGCCAGGGCTCCCGGCACGGGACCCTGGCTTTTTTGCTGCCGGGACTGAGTCCGTCATTGAAGACCGCAGCACTGAAAGCAACGGCAAGGGGCTGCCGCCGGTGCATCCGGCGGCAGCCCCTTGCTGTGGAGACGGCTTCCTAGTCCAGGTAATCCCGCAGGACCTGGGACCGCGACGGGTGCCGCAGCTTGGACATCGTCTTGGATTCGATCTGGCGGATGCGCTCACGCGTGACGCCGTAGACCTTGCCGATTTCGTCTAAAGTCTTCGGCTGGCCGTCCGTGAGGCCAAAGCGCATCGCGACCACGCCGGCTTCACGTTCGGAGAGCGTGTCCAGCACCGAGTGCAGCTGTTCCTGCAGCAGCGTGAAGCTCACGGCGTCGGCCGGAACCACGGCTTCGGAGTCCTCGATGAGATCGCCGAACTCGGAGTCGCCGTCCTCGCCGAGCGGCGTGTGCAGCGAGATGGGTTCGCGGCCGTACTTCTGGACTTCAACGACCTTTTCCGGCGTCATGTCCAGCTCAAGGGCCAGCTCTTCGGGCGTGGGTTCACGGCCGAGGTCCTGCAACATCTGGCGCTGCACACGGGCGAGCTTGTTGATGACCTCGACCATGTGCACGGGAATACGGATGGTGCGGGCCTGGTCAGCCATGGCGCGGGTGATGGCCTGGCGGATCCACCAGGTGGCGTAGGTGGAGAACTTGAAGCCCTTGGTGTAGTCGAACTTCTCAACTGCACGGATGAGGCCGAGGTTGCCCTCCTGGATCAGGTCCAGGAACAGCATGCCGCGGCCCGTGTAGCGCTTGGCCAGGGACACCACGAGGCGGAGGTTCGCCTCGAGGAGGTGGTTCTTGGCGCGCTTGCCGTCGTGGATGATGAATTCGAGCTCGCGCTTGTACTTCGGGTCCATGGAGCCGTCGTCGGCGTTGATCTTCTCTTCGGCGAAAAGGCCGGCCTCAATCCGGAGGGCGAGGTCAACCTCCTGTTCGGCGTTGAGGAGGGCAACCTTGCCGATCTGCTTCAGGTAGTCCTTGACGGGGTCGGCGGTGGCACCTGCCGACATGACCTGCTGCACAGGGGCGTCGTCGTCGTCAGCATCGGAGTAAACGAATCCGGAGCCTGTGGGTGCGGCGGCAGCCTTGCCGGCTTCGTCGCCTTCCTCAGTAAGCTCGGCGGGATCGGGCGATACGTCGTCGAGATCCTCTTCGACATCCACATCGACGTCGTCATCCGACGTCGAGCGGCTTCCGGCGGCTTCGGCTGCTGCCTTGGCGCCGGGCTTGGGGCCACGCTTCTTCGGCTCGGGCTTGGCGGCCGAGGCAGCGTCGCCGCCACCGACTGCGGCATCCTTGACAGCCTTGTTCGCGGCGCGGGTGGCTGCACGCTTGGCGTTGGTTGCCGCCTTCTTATCCTCGGCCAATACATCGGCCTGGTCGGCGGGTTCCTTCTTCGCGGAAGACGGGGTCACAGAAAACCTTTCTAGCGGCGGTCTGTGGAATCACCATACGGGCAACACCACTATGACCCTGTCAAGTCCGTGATTGACATCAGGTGCTACCACGACCGACAGAGCCATTAAGTAGAACTGCCGGGGCGGCCGCAATGTTCCCGTTTCCGGGTGCCACTGCAAGCACTGATTCACGGACCCAACCGGGTCTCGGCAACCATTGTCTCATGATTTTCGCCGGCAGGGGCCGATAGGGCCGTAATGTCCGGCGCATCCGCCCCGCCGGCGGCCCTGCTGCCCGGCACTGCCCTTTACCGCCAGGCTCCTTTGCCGCGGCACCCTTGCAGTGCGGCGCCGGTTCCGGCCCTATGCGGCGTCCGTGCCGAATTTCTGCCAAGCTGCCTCCCTTCGTGCCGCCCAGCCGCAGATCGTTCCCCGCCGGACCACCTCGGAAAGCAGCTCCGCCAGCCTGTACCCGGGGGCGGCCTCCAAGGCACGGCTAAGGGAGGCATGCGCGTACGAGCCCCTCCCCCGGCACCATTCGATCCATGCTTTGGCAGTCCATGCAGCCGCCTGCGCTTCCCCCGGACCGCAGTGTGCCAGCTGCAGCATCACGTCTTCGAGGGACTTCATCCTCGTCCAGTCCGGCACCAGAGGAGCCAGGCCGAGGAGAACCTCGCCGTAGCCAGGGACCGCGCGATTGTCCGGGACCCCGCGATTGTCCGGGACCCCGCCGCTGCCGGGGACGGGGGATGCATCAGGCTCCACTGACCGGGCTGGCTGGATCGAGCCGGGACGCGCAGTCCCGGCAGGCGCCTCCACGCCGGGCGGCGCTGTGGCGGACGGCACCTCCACGCCGGGCCGCGCTGTGGCGGACGGCGCTGTTGCGGACGGACCGGGCAGGTCCGAGAAGAGGCCGAACTCTTCAGCACCCGCCACCGCCGCAGGTCGGCCCGCCGCAGCCATGACCAGGACCGCGTCGCGCCACGAGGGGACACACAGGGTGGCACGCAGGAAACCCGCGACGTCGTGGGGCAGCCGCGTGGTGCCTTCCTTTGCCGTCAGCGCCGACTCCCAGGTATCCAGCACCCTTTCGAACTGGGGCCGGCTGGCCCCTCTGCCGCAGAGTGTTTCCCTCCAGCGCTGCTCCGCGGCAAGCACCGCCGGATTCTCCTCGGGTTCCGGTCCCCCGGCGGGACTGTCTCCGGGCGGCGCCCCCACAATGCTCCCCAGGTACACCATCTCTGCGTTGAGGCGGCTGTCCCGGATCTCGGCGAGGGGACGCCCGGGCAGCGGGCAGCAGCCGGCATCCGTGCAGTACACGTTCCGCCAGTATTCGGCGCCGACATACCAGGCGTCCCGCACGGGCATCCCTGCGAGACCGAGGGCGGTTTCAAGGTCGGCGAGCAGCTCCCGGCCGCCGGGAGGACCGGAGTCGTCTGTCCAGCCATCGTCCGTGAAGAACACCAGGAGGGTGCCATTGGCGTCGTCATCCGCGAGGAGGTACTGGGCGACCGTCCGGGAGAAGTCCTCGAGGCCGCGATTGGACGACGCCCCCTCCGGCAAGTCGACCCGGAGCGTGGCCCCGAGGCGCTTGCCCTGCATGGTCATGGCCACGAGGCTGCGCGTGGGCCAATACCCTAGCGTGTGCGGAACATAGCCGAGAATGTCCTCGGGGCCGCTGATGGTCAGGTGCTCGGGTGCGTTCATGCATCCAGCCTCAGGCAGGGCCCCTACCGGCCGGTACCCGCGGCTTCGGCCATGTGGACTACTGCCGGATGTGCAGGGATAGTGCCAGCCGGGGCACTGCTAGTCGCGGGGTGACGCGTTCCGCCGCGCGTTCCTCGCCCTGCGCTGTTCGGCCATCGCCTGCAGCAGCGGCGCAACCACCACTCCCTGGGCGGCCATCTGCCGGCGCACTTTCCGGCGGACCACCAGCATGGCCACGGAGCCGACGCCCAGGATCAGGAAGTGCACGCTCAAGGCGATGCGGAATGGCTCGAGGCCGTACAGCACTCCGTTGGAGAACCCGGTGGAATACAGGATGTCGAGGACGGCGCCGATCAGGTAGATGGTAATGAGCGCCGCGAAGAAGCCGCCGACGTTGACAATGCCCGTGGCGGTACCGATCCGGTGCGCCGGGTTGAAGGTGCGGGCGAAATCAAAGCCGATCATGGAGCCCGGACCGCCGATGGCCAGCACCACCACGAGCGCGGCCAGCAGCCACAGCGGGGAGCGGCCCGGGTAGAGCAGCACCGCCGCCCAGGCAACAGCAGTGGCCGCCACAAGCAGGAGAACCATGGTTGAGCGCCGAAGGGGGTGCCGTGAGACAAACCGCCCGATCAGCGGTCCGGCACCGATCGCGCCGGCCACGTAGAGGGACATGAGCGAGGCCACGGTAGATGAGTCCAAGCCCTGCGCCGAAATCAGGAAGGGGTATCCCCAGGTCATGGCGAACACGGTGCCGCTGAACTGGATGGTGAAGTGGCTCCACATGCCCAGCCGCGTGCCCGGCTGCTTCCAGGCCCGGGAGAGCGACACACCAGTGGCGCGCAGGCCCTTGCTTGACTCCTGCCGGGGAGTGCCGGGCGGCACGTCCTGCAGCAGCAGGACCACCAGGACAATGGCGAGGCCGGACAGTCCCGCCAGCGACAGGAAGGCCGGGCTCCAGCCGGCGGCATGGAGGACGAAGGCGAACGGCACCACGCTCAGCAGCTGCCCCAGCTGCCCGGACATTCCCGTGAGCTGGGTCAGCAGCGGCACGCGGGCCGGAGCAAACCACAGCGGGATCAGCCGGATGACGGAGATGAACGTCATGGCGTCGCCCGCGCCCACCAGGACGCGGCCGAGCACGCCGGCAGGGACACTCTCAGCGAAGGCGAGCTGGAGCTGTCCCAGCCCCATGAGCAGGGCGCCGCCGGCAATCATCGCCCGGGAGCCGAACCTGTCCACGAGCACGCCCACCGGGATCTGCAGCCCCGCGTAGACGAGGAGCTGCAATACGGTGAAAAACGAAATCGCCGAGGCACTCGCGTGGAACCGTTCGGTAGCCTCGAGTCCGACCACACCAAACGACGTACGCTGGGTCACAGCCACCAGGTACGAGAAAATGCCAATGGACCAAACGAGCCAGGCGCGGGGTGCAGTCACCTTTTTATTATGCCCGGGGCCCGCAAAAATCCTATTTAATTCGGGGCTTTAGTGACCCATATTATGGTGTCGGATTTTCGCGGGCCAGGTACGCCTCCACAGCGGCCCCGAGCGCATCAGCGTCCGGCAGTTCATCGTTCTCGTCGGCCAGCAGGGACCGGCGGACGGTGCCTTCAGCCTTCTCGTCGTAGCGGGCCTCCAGCTTGGCGACCACCTGCTGGACGTCCGCCGACGCCTCGACCTGCTCGGCGATCTGCCGCCCGACGTCGCGGCCCGACTCCCGCAGCCTGTCGGTGGGGAGCATGAGGGAAGTGGCTGCGCCGAGGTATTCAAGGCCCGCGACGGCCGCCGTCGGATACTCGGCCTCGGCCAGATAATGCGGCACATGGATCACGTAGCCGGCCACGTTCCGCCCGGCATCGGCAAGGCGCAGTTCCAGCACGTGGCCCACAGCGGCAGGCACTTCCACCGTGGGCTTCCAGGCGGAGATGCCCTCGATGAGCTCGGGGCGGTTGCCGTGCACCGTCACGCCCACCGGGCGGGTGTGCGGCACAGGCATGGGGATCGAGTGGATCCACGTCACCAGGTTGACGTCCAGGGACTCCACGATCTGAACGACGGCACGCGCGAAGCGTTCCCACTGCAGGTCGGGCTCGAATCCGGCAAGGAACAGGAACGGCCTGCCCAGGCCGTCGACGAGCCGGTAGAGGGCAAGGCTGGGCGCCTGGTAGTCCTCGAGATGGTCCTCAACAAAGGACACATGCGGCCGCCGGGACCTGTAATCGATGAGCTGGTCGGCATCAAACACGGCGACGCGCTCGGAATCGAGGTTGTCGAGGAGCTCGGCCGTGATCTGCCTGACCACATGGCCGGCGTCGGCAAAACCGGTGAAGCCCATCACCAGATTCAGCCCGCGCAGTTCGGGGCTGTGGAACAGCTCAATGTTCTTGGCGTAGAGCGCGTCGGGGTCCAGCAGCGAGCCGGAAATCCGTTCAAACACGGCGAGTTCCTTTCATGGTCGGAGGGGTTAATGTCCATAACGCTGCGCGCGTCCGGGGCATTCCTTGGGCCGCCGTGGCGCGGCTCTCAGTGAATCCGGCTGTGCAGCCGGCGAGAGACTACGATCGGAAGTGGCCTTTGCTGAGGGCCACCGTTGCCGGCGGCCTCCCACGCGGACGGCCTCCGGGCACCCACGGCAGGGTGCCTTTACTTTGCACTTCCTGCACGAATCGTCACAGAGAATTGAGGACTGATCCTCGTGGTCAAGAATAGTGAAATCAACCTTAGCGCCATAGCGCGCGACCTCAAGAAGGCTGCCAGCGACGCCGTCGTCATCGGCGTGGGACAGGGGGCGGACGGCCCCGTCCTGCTTGAGAACCCGCTGACGGCCAAGTCTGCCGAAGCGCTGGCCGAATCGTTGAAGGTTCTTGGCATCACCGGGGCAGCCGACCAGGCCGTCCGCCTTCCGGGTCTTCCCGAGGCAGGCAACGGCGTCGTCGTGCTGGCGGGCGTCGGAAAGGTCAGCGCCGGCCAAAAGCTGACCCGCGAAGCACTGCGCCGTGCCGCCGGTTCTGCGGTCCGCCAGCTCGCGGGGCTCACCACCGTCACGCTTGCCTTCCCGACGGCGGATGTCGCCGACGTCGCCGCCGTCGCCGAGGGCGCGGCGCTGGGCGCCTATTCCTTCACGGAGTACCGCTCGTCCAAGGACGGGCTGAAGGATCCTGTCCGCAATGCGGTGATCTTCACCGACCTGGCCGGCGACAAGGACCTTGAACCGGCGCTGAAGCGCGCGGCGCTCCTGGGAAAGGCAGTCAACGCCACCCGCTCGCTGGTGAACGAGCCGCCCAGCCACCTCTACCCGGAATCCTTCGCGGATGCCGCCAAGGAACTGGCCAAGGGCCTTCCCGTCAAGGTGACCGTGTGGGACGAGAAACGCCTCGAGAAGGAAGGCTTCGGGGGCATCATGGGCGTCGGCAAAGGCTCTTCGCGCCAGCCCCGCCTCGTCAAGGTTGAATACGCGCCCGCGAAGGCCACCCGGAAAATCGCCCTCGTGGGCAAGGGCATCACGTTCGACACCGGCGGCATCTCCATTAAGCCCGCACTGGGCATGGGTGACATGAAGAGCGACATGGCGGGCGCCGCCGTCGTCCTTAATACGGTGCTGACCCTCGCAGGCCTGGGCCTGCCCGTGAAGGCGACCGCCTGGCTGTGCATTGCCGAGAACATGCCCTCAGGTGCGGCATCCCGTCCGGCAGACGTCCTCACGATGTTCGGCGGCAAGACGGTCGAAGTCCTCAACACTGACGCCGAAGGCCGGCTGGTGATGGCGGACGGCATCGTCGCGGCGAGCCAGGAATACCCGGACGCGATCATCGACGTCGCCACCCTGACAGGCGCCCAGCTGATCGCCCTCGGAAACCGCACCGCGGGTGTCATGGGCGCCGACAGTGTCACCGGCCCGCTGAAGGCGGCGGCAGACCGTGCAGGGGAGCTCGTCTGGCCCATGCCGCTGCCGGAGGAACTGCGGCCGAGCCTCGACTCCCAGGTGGCCGACCTCGCCAACATCGGCGAACGCCATGGCGGCATGATGACGGCGGCCGTGTTCCTGCGCGAATTCGTGGGCAAGGGCAAGGACGGCCAGCCCATCCCCTGGGCGCACATCGACATCGCCGGCCCCTCCTTCAACAACGGGGCACCCTATGGCTACACGCCGAAGCAGGGCACGGGCTGCACGGTCCGGACGCTCGTGGCCTATGCCGAGGACCTTCTGGACCAGGCTTAACCGCGTGCGTGGGGCTTTGTGGCGGGCGGAATGATCCGTCCGCCACACCGCCGCGTGACACTCGACACAAGCGCTCCACAAATGTCGCGGCAAGGTGGAGCATGGATAAGTGGTTCGCTAAGGTGAACCACGGTAGTCACAAATGAAAGGGAACCGGCCTGCTGGCATAATCACGGCAGAGCAAGTTCCAAGACCAGATGATGCGTACTCTCGTGTCATCGTTCACGCGAGGGAGCGTCTAAGTGGCCGATCAGGCAACTGCGCAAGAATTCGACATCCTGGTACTCGGTGGCGGCAGCGGCGGATACGCCACCGCCCTCCGGGCCGTTCAGCTTGGCTTCTCCGTCGGCCTCGTGGAGAAGGGCAAACTCGGCGGAACCTGCCTGCACAACGGCTGTATCCCCACCAAGGCGCTGCTGCACTCGGCTGAACTGGCCGACCACGCCCGTGACTCCGCCAAGTACGGCGTGAACGTCACCCTTGACGGCATCGACATCACGGCCGTCAACGCCTACAAGGACGGAATCGTCGCCGGCAAGTTCAAGGGACTGCAGGGCCTCATCAAGTCCAAGGGCATCACGGTCATCGAGGGTGAGGGCAAGCTTCAGGGCACCGACACCGTCGTCGTGAACGGCACCGCCTACAAGGGCAAGAACATCGTCCTCGCCACGGGTTCCTACTCCCGCTCCCTCCCGGGCCTGGAGATCGGCGGCCGCGTCATCACCTCCGACGAGGCGCTGACCATGGACTACATCCCCAAGAGCGTCATCGTGCTCGGCGGCGGCGTCATCGGCGTCGAGTTCGCGTCCGTGTGGAAGTCCTTCGGCGTGGACGTCACGATCGTCGAAGGCCTGCCCTCGCTGGTCCCGAACGAAGACGCCACCATCGTGAAGAACCTCGAGCGCGCCTTCAAGAAGCGCGGCATCAAGTTCTCCACCGGCACCTTCTTCCAGGGCGTCGAGCAGAACGACAACGGCGTCAAGGTCACGCTGGTTGACGGCAAGACGTTCGAGGCCGAACTCCTGCTGGTGGCCGTTGGCCGCGGCCCGGTCACGGCCAACCTCGGTTACGAAGAGGCAGGCGTCACCATCGACCGCGGATTCGTCATCACCAACGAGCGCCTGCACACCGGCGTCGGCAACATCTACGCCGTCGGCGACATCGTTCCCGGCGTCCAGCTCGCACACCGCGGCTACCAGCAGGGCATCTTCGTCGCCGAGGAAATCGCGGGCCTGAAGCCCGTCATCGTCGAAGACGTCAACATCCCCAAGGTCACCTACTGCGAGCCCGAGATCGCCACGGTCGGCTACACAGAAAAGGGCGCCAAGGACAAGTTCGGCGAAGACCAGGTCGAGACCCAGGAATACAACCTCGCCGGCAACGGCAAGAGCTCCATCCTGGGCACCGGCGGCCTCGTGAAGCTGGTCCGCCAGAAGGACGGCCCCGTCGTCGGCGTCCACATGATCGGCTCCCGCATGGGTGAGCAGATCGGCGAAGCCCAGCTGATCGTGAACTGGGAAGCCTACCCGGAGGATGTGGCCCAGCTGCTGCACGCCCACCCGACCCAGAACGAGGCGCTGGGCGAAGCCCACCTCGCCCTCGCGGGCAAAGCCCTCCACGGCTAACAGCAGCTCCGCAGTACCACAGGGCTTAGTGCACCCGGCATGATCCGCAGGGTGCACTAAGCTCGAACAAGCCAGCAATCATCCGCACAAAGATCAATAAGGAGAACGGGGACGACATGTCTGAATCCGTTAACTTGCCCGCCCTCGGTGAGAGCGTCACCGAAGGAACCGTCACCCGCTGGCTCAAGCAGGTAGGTGACCGGGTAGAGGTGGACGAGCCGCTGCTCGAAGTCTCCACCGACAAAGTAGACACTGAAATCCCCTCTCCGATCGCCGGCGTCATCGAGGAAATCCTCGTTGCCGAAGACGAAACCGCAGAAGTCGGTGCTCCCCTGGTCCGCATTGGCGATGGCTCGGGTGGCGGCTCCGCTCCCGCCGAGGCCGCCCCGGCCGAAGAGGCACCGGCCGCAGAAGCCGCACCCGCCGAGGAAGCACCCGCGGAGGCTCCGGCTGAACAGGCTCCCGCCCAGGAAGCGCCCGCCTCGGAGGCCCCCGCCGCCTCCGGCGAATCCCACGAAGTGACGCTCCCCGCCCTGGGCGAAAGCGTTACCGAGGGCACCGTGACGCGGTGGCTCAAGGCCATTGGCGACTCCGTTGAAGTGGACGAGCCGCTGCTCGAGGTCTCCACCGACAAGGTCGACACCGAAATTCCGTCCCCGGTTGCCGGTACCCTCCAGGAAATCCGCGTCAACGAAGACGAAACTGCCGAGGTCGGCTCCGTCCTCGCCGTGATCGGCTCCGGCGCAGCCGCACCTGCCGCCGCACCCGCCGCGGCACCCGAAAAGCCTGCAGAGGCTCCTGCCCCTGCACCGGCTGCCGCGCCCGAGAAGCCGGCCGAAGCACCCGCCGCTGCCGCACCTGCCCCCGCTGCTCCGGCAGAGGCCGCTCCGGCTCCCGCAGCCCAGGCCGCTCCCGCCGAGGCACCTGCCGCCGGCGGCGAATCCGGCTACGTCACTCCCCTGGTCCGCAAGCTGGCCAACCAGCACGGCGTGGACATCTCCGCAGTGTCCGGCACGGGCGTCGGCGGCCGCATCCGCAAGCAGGATGTCCTGGCCGCCGCTGAGGCCAAGCCTGCCCCGGCCGAACCGTCCGCCCCTGCCGCTGCTGCCGCCCCGTCAGCAGCGTCCGCCGCGGCGTCGTCGCTGCGGGGCACCACGCAGAAGGCCCCGCGCATCCGCCAGGTCATTGCCCGGCGCATGCGCGAGTCACTGGATGTCTCCACCCAGCTGACCCAGGTGCACGAAGTGGACATGACCAAGGTTGCTAAGCTCCGCCTCAAGGCCAAGAACTCGTTCCAGGCCCAGAACGGCACCAAGCTGACGTTCCTGCCGTTCATCGCCAAGGCCGTGGCCGAAGCGCTGAAGCAGCACCCCAAGCTCAACGCTGCGTACGACGAAGACAAGCAGGAAATCACTTACCACAACGCCGAGCACCTGGCGATCGCCGTCGACACTGACAAGGGGCTGCTGGTTCCCGTCATTTCCGACGCCGGCACGCTGAACCTTGCCGGCCTGGCCGGCAAGATCGCCGATGTTGCAGACCGCACCCGCAACGGCAAGATCGGCCCGGACGAGCTGTCCGGCGGAACGTTCAGCATCACCAACATCGGTTCGGTGGGCGCCCTGTTCGACACCCCGATCATCAACCAGCCGCAGGTCGGCATCTTGGGCACCGGCGCGATCGTCAAGCGCCCCGTGGTGGTCCAGGACGTCAACGGCGATGACTCCATCGCGGTCCGCTCCATGATGTACCTGTCCCTGACGTACGACCACCGCCTGGTGGACGGCGCGGACGCCGGACGCTTCCTGCAGACGCTGAA
This sequence comes from Arthrobacter sp. Soil_N43, assembly GCF_057655195.1. Classification (NCBI taxonomy): domain Bacteria; kingdom Bacillati; phylum Actinomycetota; class Actinomycetes; order Micrococcales; family Micrococcaceae; genus Arthrobacter; species Arthrobacter sp. Soil_N43. Next base: position 3,028 of record NZ_JBDGML010000058.1, on the reverse strand, counting down.
GGCACGCCTCGAAGAGGGCGCGTTCGAAGCGGACCTGGGACTCTAGCCTCCAGGAATTAACGACGGCGGCGGCCGTCCGGAACGCGGTGGGGAACCACCGGCTGACCGGGCGGCCGCCGCCGTTTTTTCGTGGCTGCCGCCTGCGGTCCGACGCACCGCCAGTCCTACTACGGAGCGTAGAAGTATCTGGCTACACTGGTGCCATGAACATCGTCTATAACATCATGGTCTTCCTGCACGTCGTCGGCGCCGCCATGATCGTCGGCATCTGGATCGCCAACATGAAGAAGCCCACTGTCCACCCGCGGCAGTTCGACGGCGCCGCCCTTCAGCTGCTCACAGGCATCGTCATGATGGGCCTGATTCCCGCCTTGGACATGGACGCCAACTACGCCAAGCTGGGCATCAAGTTCGCCGTCGCCCTGGCCGTCGGCGTGCTGGCCTTCATCGGCAGGCGCAAGTACAAGAAGGACGAGCCCGTCTCGGCCGGCCTCGCGCACGCTGTCGGCGGCCTGGCCCTGCTGAACATCGGGATCGCCACGCTCTGGCAGTAGCACCGGTCATAATCCTCTGACAGCGGACAACCCGTGCACGGGTGCCGCGTAGTCCATAGGATTGTGCAGGAAGGACCGGGAGTTAGCCGGATCCTGAACTGAACCCAAGCTAAGGAGTGGACATGGCAGCAACACGCACCGCACACACTGTATGGAACGGCGACCTGATGACGGGTGCCGGCAACACGACCCTCGACAGCTCCGGCCTGGGTACCTACGAGGTCACCTGGAAGGCCCGCACCGAGGCCGCTGAAGGCAAGACCAGCCCGGAAGAGCTGATCGCCGCCGCCCACTCCGCCTGTTTCTCGATGGCGTTCAGCCACGCACTCGCCCAGGCCGGCCACACGCCCGAAGAGGTGCACACCAAGGCTGACGTCACGTTCAAGCCCGGCACCGGCATCACCGGCAGCCACCTGACCCTGAACGCCAAGGTGCCCGGCATCAGCGAAGAAGAATTCCAGAAGATCGCAGCGGAAGCCAAGGTCGGCTGCCCGGTCTCCGGCGCCCTCGCCAGCATCGACATCACCCTCGACGCCACGCTCGCCGCTTCCTGATCGTCGGCCTCCCGCTGCCAGCAGCGGGAGGCACACGGCAAAAAGGCCCTGGGCCCGTTCTGGAAAATCCAGTACGGGCCCAGGGCCTTTCCGATGGCGCCGGGGCTCAGCCGGCGGCGTTCTGGCGGGCCGGCAGACGCCCGGGCCGCAGCCGGCGGTAGCCTTCGCGGGCCGGCGGACGGTCGGTGGGGATCTCCTGGACCATTTCCTTCAGCGCCCCGATGCCGTACTCCAATTGCGGGTCCCGGCCGGCAGCATAGGCATGCGGGGGGAAGGTCACCTCGATGTCCGGGGCAACGCCGTAGTTTTCGACGTTCCAGCCCACGCCGCCGGCAAACCAGGTGGCATAGCGCGGCTGGGTGACCCCGGTGCCGTCCGCGAGCGTGAAGCGGCTGTCGATGCCCACCACTCCGCCCCAGGTCCGGGTCCCGATCACGGGGCCGATGCCCCTCAGCTTCGATACCTGCGTGATGATGTCGCCGTCGGACCCCGCAAACTCGTCGGCGAGGATGATGACCGGTCCGCGCGGTGCGTGGTGCGGGTAGGTCCGGGGTTTCTCCCCCCGCGGCATGCTCCAGCCTGTGACCTTGCGGCCGATCAGCTCAGCCACCAGCTGGGAGGTGTGCCCGCCGCGGTTCCGGCGCACGTCGACGATCAGCCCGTCGAGTGCGGTTTCGGTATCCAGGTCACGGTGCAGCTGGGCCCAGCCGTTGGCCATCATGTCCGGGACGTGCAGATAGCCGAAGCTTCCTCCGGACGCCTCCCGTACGGTGCGGCGGTTGGCGGCCACCCAGTCCTGGTAGCGGAGGCGTTCCTCGTCCTTGATGGGGACAACGGCAATGCGGCGCTGGTCGCCGGCTGCCGGGCCGTGGCCTGCGCCGTTGCGGATGGTCAGTTCCACCGTGCGCCCGGCCGCGCCGACCAGCTGCATGGCCGGAGTCAGGCTTTCGGTGAGCTGAACGCCGTCGACGGCGAGCAGGACGTCCCCGGCCTTGGCAGCGGCGCCGGGGCGGGACAGCGGCGATGTCGCGAGGGGATCCGACGATTCGCCCGCGAGGATGCGGACAATTTCCCAGCCCTCGCCCGTAAACGCCAGGTCCGCACCGAGGCGGCCCTGCCCGTTGCTGCCGTTTTCGGTGGCAGCCGCCGGCCGGACGTACGCATGGGATGTGCCGAGCTCGCCGTGGAGTTCCCACAGCAGGTCCACGAGGTCGTCATGCGACCCGAGCCTGTCGACCAGAGGCCGGTAGCGCTTGTGGACCGACTCCCAGTCCTGGCCCGCCATGTCCTCGGTCCAGAAGAAGTCGCGCTGCAGCCGCCACGCCTCGTCAAAGGCCTGTCCCCAGACTCGCAGCGGATCCATCAGCACCCGGATGCGTGCGAGGTCCACCTTGACCGCCTGGCCGGATTCCTCGTCGGCCTTCGCGTCGGACGGCACCACCCGGATCTGCTTGTCGTGGATCACCACCACCTTCTTGCCGTCGCCGGACAGCAGGTAGCTGTCCAGCGAGTCCACGAGGGTGGTGCTCTTGCGCTTGGCCAGATCGAATCGGACCAGGCTGGGTGCGGCGTTTTTGTCCTCCAGGCTGGCTTTGCCGTCACCGGTCACCCCGGCGAGCGGGCTGTCCAGCCACAGCAGCGCGCCGTCGACCGCCGTCAGGGAAGAGTAGTTGCCCTGCGGGACGGGGACGCTGACAACGCGGTGCGAGAGACCCTCGGCATCAACGCGGACCGGCGCTGGCTGGCCAGCCTCGCCGGCGTCGCCGTCCTGGCCCGTTTCCGGGTCGAAGGAAAGGTCCACGCTTGGGCCGAACGGGGATGCCGTGTCCGCCGCCAGGGCCACGAGGTAGGGCTTGATCGGGCTGGGGAAGGAGAGGTCGAAGGAATGCCCGTCATACACGGGATCGAAACTGCGGTTGG
>NZ_JBDGML010000057.1:0-9841 GCF_057655195.1 Arthrobacter sp. Soil_N43 | reverse complement strand
GGCGGCGAACACGGACATGAACACGCCGACTCCTGCGGCCCCCGCGAGAGCTCCGAGGCACGGCGTGCCAACATTCAACCCGACTCCATGTAGGCGCACACGAGTAGTGGGTACTCGTTTCAGGGGACCGCGTCTGAGTAGCCGCCCGAGAAGTGGAATGACGACTTGCCCGGTCAGATGCGCTGACGCCCAGAACACGAGTACTGACTACTCGTTCTACGAGGCGTTTCAGCGGACCATCTGAATAACCGTCATTCCTTCCCAGTCGTCGAGGATCTTTTCACGACCGCTGGCGGCGAAGCCGTTCCGCCGATAAAACGCTTGGGCCCGTGTGTTGTCACGGGCTACCCACAGGGTCGCGCTTTCCGCGCCGATGGTAGCCTCCAGCAGTTGCTGTCCCAGACCGGAACCTTGATAGGCAGAGAGCAGGTAGATTCCCCAGAGCTCAGCTGGCGAGCTCGTTCCCGGGACCGGGGGAACGGAGCCGGCGAATCCGACCAGCCGTCCTTCGTGAACGGCCACCCAATGGCGGTCAGCGTGGGGTCCGGTGAGAATTCGCGACCACTGCGCGGTCCCGTCTGCGAGGTTCTGCTTCTCGAAGAAGCTGGCCGACAGGAGGCCGGCATACGTTTCACGGCGGCAACGGAGGTGCAGGTCGGCGAGTTCGTCCGCATCGCTGGGTCCGGCACGGCGCACGACAAATTCTGGGTCCATTGACCGATTCTAAAGATCCCGTTGCTGTGCCGTCGGGGCCGCGGACATAGCAGTACCGGTAGATGTCCTTCGTACTGCGCCACCCCGCCCATGGGCGCTCCGAGATTGGGCTCGTTGACCGCATGCCAGCGGGGCTACAGTTGGCGCCATGAGAAAACTCATCGTCCAGCAATGGGTTACCGTCGACAACATCGCCGCGGAGGAGGACGGCGGGCTCAGCTTCGTGTCAGGGGAGCCCTTTTCCGAGACCGACACCAGCGCGTTCAAGGCAAGCGTGATGGGGTTCATGGACTCGGTCGACACGATGATTCTCGGCGCGAACACCTACGCCCAGTCCGTGGGCTACTGGCCGTACGCCGAGGAGCAGGGCGAGTACGGCGAGAAGCTCAACAACCTCACCAAGTTCGTCGCGTCGTCGAAGCTGGATGACGCCCCCTGGGGCGACTTTCCCGCCGCGACCGTGACGCGCGACCCGGCCGCCACCATCCGGGAGCTCAAGGAGCAGAGCGGCAAGGACATCTGGCTGTGGGGGAGCCTGAGGCTCATGCACTCCCTGCTGGACTCCGGCCTCGTCGATGAAGTCCAGATGCGGGTCTGCCCGGCGTCACGCGGCAAGGGAAGGCGCATTTTCGAGGATTCGCAAGACCTGAAGCTGGTCGAGGCAACCCCCTTCGAAAATGGCGTGGTACTTCTGCGCTACGAGATCAGAAAATAAGCGGACAGTCCGCACTTTCAATTCTTCGAAGGGCTCATCATGCGCCTGTTTTCTCGTCGAGTGGCCAGACGGTTGCCAGATCAAGTCGACGGCGCCCGCAAAAAACCTCGGCGGAGGCTACAGATCGCGGGTATCAGTGCGCTCGTTGCGCTGGGTCTCGTGCTGGCTTCGACGGCCGCCAACGGTCTCCTGGAGCAGTCTGAAAAATCCAGCATCAGACCCTACGGCGAACGAATCGCCGTCAGCAGCGGCGAGATCAACGTGTACCGGAATGGACACTCGGGCCAGCCCATCGTCCTCCTCAGCGGCCTGGGAACACCCGCGCCTGCCCTCGATTTCGCTCCGCTGATTCGCGAACTCGGAAATTTTGACGTCATTGTCGTTGAGGGATTCGGCTACGGATACAGCGACATGAAGGCCGGCGAGCGGACCAACAGGAACATCAGCACGGAACTCCACGAAGTGCTGACCAAACTCCACGTCGAGCAGCCCTACATTTTGGCAGGACACTCCATCGCCGGCTTCTACACCCTTGATTACGCCAACCGGTACCCAGCGGAAGTAGCCGCAGTGATCGGAATCGACGCGACGGTGCCCAAAGCAACGAGCGAACCGGCAGGGGAGCCGCAGCCGGGAATCAACTGGGAACGGGCGCTCTCTGTCACGGGCGTGGTCCGTACCGTCACCGCCATCGCCCCTGACCTTGCGGCTCCGGACAGTGATGCCTACAGCGCCGACGAACTCGAACGCATGCGCCTGATGCTGAGCTGGAACTTCGGCAACGACGCTGTGGCCGATGAAACGTCGCGAATCGCCGCCAACGCGGCTGCCCTGAGAGGTGTCCGCTATCCCGATGCGCTGCCAGTCCTGGCCTTCATCGCCGACGACAAGACTGAGTCGACATCAACCCGGGCAGCCGCGACGCAAGACCTGCTGAAAAACGTCGATCACCACGAAATCGTCACGCTCGAGGGCGGTCATTACCTGCATTGGACCCAAGCCGGGCGCATGGCAGAAATCATCACTGCGTTCCTCGGCAAGCAATGATAACCGGGGTTCCCGCTGCTGAGCAGCGGGCGTAGAGGGCTATCACTGTCTGTCGGATCCGCATCAGATGCGATTCACCGGATTCGCGTTGACGGCGGCAGGACGTCTCGCCGCCGTCAGCTCTTCTGTTTGCTATTTCTGTCCCAGGAGATGAAGGGGTGTGCGGAACGTTTCCTTGGCGGTAGCGGCGGCGACAGCAGCCAGCAGACAGACCGCGGCGGTGAAGGCTGCCACCGGAACCCAGTTGCCTTTGTCTCCTCCGTTGAGCCAGGTGGCGATGGCAGGGCTGAAGCCCGCGATGAGCAGGCCCAGTTGGAGGCCGATGGCCACGCCGGAGTAGCGCACCTTCACATCGAACATTTCGGAGAAGAACGCCGGGTAGAGTCCGTTGGCCGCGCTGTAGAACAGGGAAGTCGTAGCCAGGCCCGCGAGGAGGATGAGCATGAAGTTGCCCGTGGAAATGGCCTGGAAATAGAAGAAGATTCCTGCGGCGCTACCGATGCAGCCCGTGATGAATACTGGTTTTCGGCCAATTCTGTCTGACAGGGCAGCTGCGAGCGGCTGCGTGAGCAGGGCGGCCACGTTGGTGCCGATGGTCACCCACAGCATGGCCGACGTCGGGATCCCCACTGTCTGCGTTGCGAACGCCAGGGCGAAGACCGTGACCACTGTGTTGGTGACTGTGAACAGGGAGGCGAAGCCGACCCGCACCACGTCCCAGCCATGGTCTCTGATGACGGTGACCAGGGGCAGTCTGGCGGTCTGGTGGTTTTCTTTGGTTTCTTCGAAGATCTCTGGTTCCTGGAGGGTGCGCCGGATCACGTAGGCCAGTACGAGAACCGCCAGTGAGGACCAGAACGGGACCCGCCAGCCCCAGCTGAGAAGGTCCTTCTCCGGCAGGGCGGCGATGGGAAGGAACACCAGGCTCGCCAGGATCAGGCCTGTGACGATGCCGTTCAGGGCCCACGAACCGTAGAGGCCTCGGCGATCGTCGGGTGCCTGTTCGATGGTCAGTGTGCTGGCCCCGGCGGTCTCTCCGCCGGCTGAGAGGCCTTGGCAGATCCGGAGGACGACGAGCAGAATGGGTGCCCAAATGCCGATTGTGTTGAAGTCTGGCAGGCAGCCGATGAGGAACGTCGAACCGCCCATTAATACGAGCGTGACGACTAGGACGTTCTTGCGTCCCAGTTTGTCGCCAAAGTGGCCAAGGACGATGGCCCCGAACGGTCGTGCCACATAGGCCACGCCGAACGTGGCCAAGGATGCGAGGGTAGCGGCGCCGTCAGCCGAGGGGAAAAAGATCCGGCCGAATACCAAGGCCGCGGCGGAGGCGTAAATGAAGTAGTCGTAGTACTCCAAGGTGCCGCCGAGGTAGGCCGCTGCGGCGGCGCGTTTGGCCTGGTTGGGGGTGCGCTGGCGCACTGGGGCGCTGTCGGTGCGCAAAGTCTCCATTGACATTGTTGCTCCTGGTTGTGGGTGGGGATGGTCAACCGGCTTGGGGATCGGCGGGCATGGGTGCTCGCGCATTGGTCGCCAGTGGCGGGCAGGTGGGGGCCAGGGACGTGGCCAGGTGTTCCCCGACGGCGAAAGCCCTCGTGATGGCAGAGCCAAGAGTGGCGCCTCCGCCCGGGTAGTTGTTCCGGAAGACGCCGGCTGACACGTTTCCGGCGGCGTAGAGTCCTGGGATCGGCTGCCGGTGGCGGTCAAGGACGCGCCCGTCGAAATCGGTGGCGAGACCCCCGGACGTACCCAAGACCCCTGCGTGGATGGTCACGGCGTAGAACGGCGGCTCGCGGAGGGGGGCCAGGCATGGGTTTGGGGTGTTTGCGGCGTCGCCGAGGAACCGGTCCTGGGGTGTGGCGCCCCGCTGGAATTCCCGGTCCACGCCCGTGGCGGCGTCTGCGTTGAACCTGCGCACGGTCGAGGTCAGTCCGTCGGGGTCTACGCCGATTTTCCGTGCCAGTTCTTCCAAAGTAGGTGCGCTGGACATCCAGCTCGCAGGCCGGCCGGGTGTGGAACCGGCCACGGGGTATTTCCGCTGGTAGGAGGAGTCGAAGACGAGCCAGGCGGGGTTGTTTTCCTGCCGGCCGGTCTGCGGGTCGATCGAGGCGAAGACCCGGTTGGCATCGTGATAGTTCAGCGCCTCGTTGACGAACCGGCGCCCCTTGGCATTGACGGTGATGGATCCGGGCAGGGTCATTTCCACGTTGCCCATGCGTCCGGATTGCCGTCCGTCATACTCGTGTTCCGGTGTGGAAATCACCGGTACGCCCCAGATGGCGGTCATGTCAGCAACGGCGGCCCCGGCTTTGAGCCCAAGTTGCAGCCCGTCCCCTTCGTTGGAGGGGGCACTGATGGGTGTTACGGGGAACGGAAGGAAAGCCTGGCGGAGCCTGCTGTTCCATTCGAAGCCCCCAGAGGCAAGCACAACCGCGGAGGCGATGATCGGCTTCCCGGCGGCCCGTCCACCAATGTTGACGGACCATCGTCCTTCCGATTCTTCAAGTTCCTTCACCGGAGCAGTGACGGCGAGCTGCACTCCCCGGTCCAGCGCGCTGGCCAGCAGGCTTCCTACGAGTGCGCCTCCCATGGTCCGGACACCCCGGGCCGCCCGCTCGGCCTGTAGGGCCGGGTCCGCGGCACGGCCGTTCAGGCCATCCCGCTCGGTCATGGTGAGCAGAGGGAAGTACGACGAGGGGCGGATCAGGGCTGACAGGCCAGGGTATCCGGCTGGATCGAAAGGGCTGTTGTCCAACCCGCGGCCCCCGTCGGCGGATCCTTCCCATTCCATGTGGTAATCCGGGCGGGAAATGGGAACCATGGCCACCTTGGTGGATTCGTTCAGGTAGCTGACCGCACGGGGAGCCGTGGTCACGTACCATTCGACTTCCTCCATGCTGAGCACGTGCCCGGCTGCCTCGGTGAGATAGGCAATGCCGTCGGCGTGGCTGTCGGAGTATCCTGCGGCTTTGGCGAGGTGGTTGTTGGGCGCCCACATCACGCCTCCGCCCGCGGCGGTGGTTCCGCCCAGCAGGGCTGCCTTTTCAAGGACGACGACGGACAGCCCGGCGTCCGCTGCCCGAATGGCTGCGACCAGTCCGGCGGCGCCGCTGCCGACCACCACCACATCATAGGTATCGGAGAGCCGATCTGCAGGAGTGAGAATGATTTCCGGAGCGCCGTTCATGGCCGTGATCCTGAGGTCGCATGTTCGGCTGCGCTGCTGTGCAAAGCAGGGTGCGCCTGCCGTGAGGCGGGCATTTCAATGAGGATCTTGCCCACCTTTTCGGTGCGGTCCTGCATTAGGTGGAAGGCCTGTTGAAGATCTTCGAAGGCGAAGCGGTGGGTCATCAGAGCCTGGGCTTCCCGGGCGTGCTTGGCCAGCAGGGCGAGACCGTCCGGGATGAGGTTGAGGCTGTTGCGGCTGCCCATGAGATCGAGTTCCTTAAAGGGGATGTCCTTCATGGAGACGGCGGCCTGCCGGGCGGAGATGCCCACCTGGACAATCCTGCCGGCGCTGGCAACAAGCCTGATCGCATTTTCCAGAGAGGAGGGCACTCCGGTGGCCTCGATGACGAGCTGCGGCCCATAGCCATCTGTGAGTGCCGCCAGCCGGGATTCCTGGTCCGGGTCAGGGAATGCGGCGCCGGGCGTGACCAATAGGGTGTCTACAGCGCCGAACTCGGTGGCAAGCTCGAGGCGGTCCACTTCGGTGTCTGCGCAGACCACCTGCACCCCCAGATCGGTCAGGTACAGGGTGGCGAGCAGGCCGATGGGTCCGCTGCCCAACACCAGGCCAACCTCGCCGGCGTCGGGGTGACCGCGGTTGACGGCCTGCATGGCGATGGAGGTTGGTTCGCCCATGGCGGCCAGGTGCAGGGGCAGGCCGGCCGGAACGGGGCACAGTTTCTCCAGCGGCACGCTGAGTACTTCCACGAGGGCGCCGTCGGAATAGCAGCCGATGCAGCCGATGTTCCTGCAGACGTTGGGGCGTCCCGTGCGGCACGGCCGGCATTCTCCGCAGTAGGTCATGGGGCTGACGGCCACCTGGTCTCCGACGCGGACACCGGCGTCGTTGGGTCCCACAGCTTCGATGACGCCGGAGAATTCGTGGCCTTGGATGATGGGGAGATCGGTGGGGTAGTCATCCTCCCAGATGTGAAGGTCGGTGCCGCAGAGGGTGACGTTGTGAACACGGACCAGCGCGTGGCCGGCTACGAGTTCGGGTTCGGCGGATTCTTCGAATCGGACGGTTCCTTTGGCAATGGTGCGGGCGGAGAACACAGCCAACCTCAGTTCTGGCCGGCGCCGAAGAAGATGTTCCATTGGCGGATGGTCCGCTCCTGGACCAGGCCTGCCTGGTGGAACGGGTCCTGGTTCATCAGTGCTTCTACATCAGCCTTGGACTGGCCCGCGATGATCAGCAGGGCGCCCGGTGACTCCTCGGGCCCGAAGGGGCCGCTCTTGAGGAGCCGGCCGCCGTCGAATTGGGCCTGAAGAAATTCAACGTGGGCCGGTCGTGTCTCATCCCGCTGCTGCGAGCTGGAACCGGAGTAAGTATAGGTGACGGCAAACGTGGGCATGGATAGTCCTCATCATTGAGCAGATGGTGGTTGGGTAGCTTCCCAGCCAGAGGTGCCGGGAGCACTTTGTGGGACTGATCACGTCCCTCTGCGCTCCATAGTGGCGCGATGTATTAGGACTTGTCCAATACGTAATTGATCAATAACTATGTGGCTTTTCTACATAGTTGGGTTGACCACCACGTCATGAGGACGGCGTCGGCAAGACTTCCAGGGCAACGTCGAGGGCCGCGCGCAGGGCGGGGGACATGGCGGATGGATTCCAGGCCAACCCCGAATACAGGGGAATGGCACCGCCGGAGATGGGCAGGAAAACCGTTCCGCCGGGCATGATCCCGGCGATGGAGTCGGGCATGAGGCTGACGCCGACGCCCCCGGCCACCAAGGAGAGTGCCGTGTAGGGGTCGGCCACCTCCTGGCCTATGTGAGGCCGGAAGCCTGCGGCATTGCAGGCGGCCACTGTTGCTTCTCGCAACGTGGAGCCTTGGGCCGCGGGCATGGTGATGAAGGTGTCGCCCGCGAGTTCGGCCAGGCCTATGGATTCCCTCCCGGCGAGGGGGTGGTCCACCGGGACGGTGGCGCCCAGGCCTTCTTTGGCGATGGTCCGGGTTTCAAGGGAGGGTGCGTCTACCGGCAGGCCGATGAACGCGAGGTCCAGTGAACTGTGGATGAGCTGTTGCAGCGCTTCCTGGGTCAGCAGCCCGCCGTGCAGCGTGACGTCCAGCTGGGGGTGGCGGTGCCGCAAGGCGCGGGTCAGCGGCGGCAGGGTCTTGTGGTTGAGCGCTCCGGAAAAGCCGATGCTGAGCCGGCCATAGATCGTTCCGCTATCGGCGCGGACCGCCCGCTGTCCCAGGTCAACTTCTTCCAGGATCTTCCTGGCGTGGGGCAGGAAGGAGTGTCCGGCGCTGGTGAGGGCAACGGTGCGTGTATTGCGTTCGAAGAGTGCGGCGCCGAGGCTCTTCTCCAGCTTTCGGATGGTCTGGCTGAGGGGTGACTGGGCCATTCGGAGCTTCTCCGCGGCGCGGCCGAAGTGCAATTCCTCAGCTACGGCCAGGAAGGCCTCAACCTGCCTCAGCTCCATATAGGCCCTCCTTTGCCTGCCATGCTTTTCTCCGGTCAGGTGCCGCACGCCGGAAGGCGCCGGCACCCGCCTGGCCCTTACACTGCAAGGCTATATTGGTTCTGGGATCCGCGGATTCCGGCCGGGCAAGGCATCTTCCCGGCCGCCAGCGGCAGGAGGCATCGTGGCAAACTCGGCGTCGGGGGAGTCCGTCATTGAACGGGTAGTAAAGATCATGGAGGCCTTCTCCAGGGGCAACCCGCGCCTGCCGCTGCGTGAGCTGGTCCGCATGACGGGAATGTCCAGCAGTACCGTCCACCGGCTGGCCAACGACCTTGCCGCCAGTGGACTACTGGAGCGTGACCAATCCGGCGACTATGGCGTGGGCGCGAGGATGTGGGAGCTCGCCTCGCGCAGCAACCCGCTCGAAGATTTCCGGCGGCGGGGGCTGCCATTTCTGGAAGGTGTCCACGCCGCCGTGCGTGAGCATGTTTCCCTATCCGTACCGGACGTGGAGTCCGGGAGCGTGCTCTACCTGGAACGCCTTGATCGGCACGGAACCGTGATGAACCTCGCGGAGGTAGCGGGCAGGCTGGAGATCCACAGCACCTCCTCCGGCATGGCGATGATGGCCCACATGCCGGGCTACGTCCAGGAGCGTTTCCTCGGCGGAACCCTGAAAAAGACCACGCCGGCCACCGAGACAGACCCGGCGCGCCTCCGTAAGCAGCTGGCCCACATCAGAGAGCTTGGCTACGCCCGGATGGCGGGCGTGCTGGTAGCTGAAAACACTGCCTTTGCCGTTCCGGTGTTTGGTGAGGGCCACTCGGTGATCGGTGCGATAGCCGTCGTTGTCCCGTCTGCGGAGGAGAACCCCGGTCTGATCCTGCCCGTTCTGGTCGCCGCTGGCCGTGGACTGTCCCGCACCATGGGGGCGGAGCGCCGCCCGTACGGGACTAGGCCATGGCTGGAATCCCTGGGCAAGTGAGCCTTGCACCGAAGCCCTAGAATCCGCGTCCCGTTGAACGGGATATCTGGCCTCCGGGTGTGATCCCGGTCCTACAGTCGATGCCAGAGAACAACCGCTTGTGACCTGAAAGCACACTCCTCTGGAAGGCTTTCCTGCATCAGACGATGAGGAGGGTGGCGCCGACCGGCAGCCAGCCAGCGAGCGTAACTCCGACACCATCTTTCCGGTAGCCCCGCCCCGTGGCGGTGCCGGCACCCACTCTCAATGAGGAGACACCATGGGACACGTGCACCAGCACCCACCCACAGCCGTTCGCAGCAACCAGTCATCACAAGGCGAGCACGTCAAGATGCCGAAAAAGGCAGCCCTCGCGTCCTTCCTTGGATCCACCTTGGAGTACTACGACTTCTTCATCTACGGCACCGCGGCCGCACTGATCTTCCCCAAGATCTTCTTCCCTGCGGGAGACCCCGTCGTCGCCCTGCTCGGCGCCATGGCAACCTTCGGCGTTGGTTACCTCGCCCGCCCGCTGGGCGGCATCGTCATGAGCCACTTCGGTGACAGGGTCGGCCGCAAACAGGCCCTCCTGATCACCTTGGTGATCATGGGCGTGGCCTCGATAGGGATCGGCTTCCTCCCCACTTACGGGCAGATCGGCTACTGGGCCACGGCGCTGCTCCTGGTAGGGCGCCTTGCGCAGGGCTTCTCTGCCGGGGCGGAGGCCGCCGGCGCATCCACCCTCACTATGGAAC
>NZ_JBDGML010000056.1:0-23008 GCF_057655195.1 Arthrobacter sp. Soil_N43 | reverse complement strand
CCTGTTCCGGCAGGCCCGCGCGGGGGTTGGCCCGGGTCTTGATCACCTGGGCGCCGCGCTTCAGGTTGACGCGGGTGAGGTATGCAAGGTCCGCCGGTTCGGTAACTCCCCCGGACAGGGATGCGAGCGGTGCAAGGTCCGGATCTGCGAGGAGGGAGTCGCCCAGTTCGGGTGAAATGAACAGCCCAGCCGGGCTCATCCGGGGCGAAGCGCCGGCGGCCCAGGCTGGCAGGGCAGCGAGGGCGATGTCCTGGTAGAAGCTGCTTGAACCACTCCTGACGCTGGTCGCTCCGCCCTGCAGGATAGCCCGCGCATCCGAAAGCGCGTTCGCATGGACATGGACGTCGATCAGGCCGGGAAGGACCCACCGCCCGGAGGCATCCACCATGCGGGCGCGGCCTGCAAGGGCAGCTACGGCGCGCCGTGTTTCCCCGCGGGTGCCTACCGCGGTGACCCTGCCACCTTCGAGCACGAGTACTCCGTCTTCCACAGCATCGCCCGTCTTGGGGTCAACTATGGTGCCGCCGGCAATGATCATGGGCGCGGGTGAAGCGGGGTGGCCGGTGCGGCCCGGACCTGATGGGCTCTCCACGGCCTGTGCCGCCGGGGCACCTCCCAGCTGGGCAGCAAGACTCGCCACCGAGATTCCGGCCAGGGCGGCCGCCCCGGCGAGGATGCCGCGGCGCGGAACTGCGGCGGGAGGCAGGGCACCAGGCGTGTGGTCGTGTAGGCACATATTTTTTTCTCCAATTCGAAGGTCGCTCGCGGAGGGAGCAGGGGCCCGATGGCAACGGGTCAACGTCGTGCTTTTACTGGGGTGGATGCGCTTCCCCGTCGTGTTGGCAGCCCTTGTAGGCATCCATGATAGCTCATTTGGTATACCAAACCAATAGTGACTGGGCGCTCAGCGTAATGGTTCAGGTCGTCACGAGACCCTGACCGGAGAGGCGAGTTCCGCACGCGGGTAGGCCGGCGGAAACAGCCCGTCAGGTGTCCTGCGCTGGACATCCCGCACCGAGTAGGCCCCCCGCATCTGGTCGAAGAGACGCTGCCCCTCGGCCCGCAGCGCCGCCAGGTCAATGCCGGGCAGGGCGCCGCCGACCACTACCGGCTCGCCGGCCACGAAGGTGTCCGTAACCTGGCGCGCCGTGCCGTTGAGCACCAGCGTGCGCAGTGGGTCTTCGACGACGCCATCGCCGAAGTGGCCCAGGGAGAGGACCGTGATGTCGGCCTGCATCCCGGGGGCAAGCCTCCCCAGGTCGGCCCGTCCGAGCGCACGCGCGCCGCCGATGGTGGCGGCGTCGAAGTAGTCGGCCAAGGCCCCGGCGTCCGACCTCTCCTCAACCAGCCGGGTTAGGTGCATGCCGACGTCCATGCCGCGCACCAGGTCCGGCGGAAAAGAGTCCGTGCCCAGGCACAGGTTGACTCCTGCGTCGCGGAAACGGTCGAACGAAACAAGCTGCTTCTGGTAGCGGAAGGATGTCAGCGGGCAGTGGACAATGCTGACGCCGTGCCGGGCCAGCAAGTCCAGCGGGCCTCCGGGAGCCGACGCGGCGGGGTCCTTGCCGTCAATCACGACACCATGCGGGATCAGCAGGCGGGTGCCGAACAGGCCGGTCGATTCGAGCAGTTCCAGGACTCCGCGGCCGGCGGAAGCCTGCAGAAGCTCGTCCTCGAGCGGGGACTGGAGGCAGTGGAGCCGGACGAGTGCGTCCCGCTCGCGGGCTATCCGCGCCGTCTCCCGCATGAGGTTTTCGGACAGTGTCTCGATGCGGCAGGGCAGCAGAACGCCGGTAACGAGCGGGTCTGCAAGGCCGTCGGCGTGGTCCATGAATCGCTCCGCATCGCGAAGGCCCGCAAGCCCGAGGGCTTCGTCGAAGTGGACTTCGCGGCCGCCTGCGGCGGTGGTGACATGAACCCCCGACCGGTAGGCGGGGCCGAGGTAGCCGCGCAGTCCGATCCGCCGGCTCGTCTCCGCCATGTCCACCAGCTCGTCGAGGCCTTCGGCCCAGGAACTGTGGATCTCGGAGGCGATGGGCATGAAGGTCGTAATGCCGTGCAGCGCGAGCTGCGCCAGGGCGAATTCGCGGACGGTGGCGCGCTCGGACGGCGTAAACACGTCCCGGCGACGGTTGGCGAAGTAGTCCTCCGACCAGAGATGGCCGGCGGCAACATCGGGGGCAGGCCACGAGTCAAGGATGAGGTGATCGATGTCGGCGAGGGCATCCAGATCTATCAGGCCGGGTACGACCAGGCTCTCGCCGTAGTCGAGCTCCTCATCGACCCGGCCGTCGTACTGGCGCCCCACGTAGACGATGGAATCTCCCTCGATGACCACTTCGCCGTCCTCGATGAGCGTGTGCCGCGTCCCGTCGAACCCCAGAACGTACCGGGCAGAGATCTTCTTGTACATGCGTGCCTCCTTGCACATGGGACCGGGGCGAACCGGCGCCGAAAAAATGTGACTTGCCTCTCAATGGACACGAGTATACAGTCATTTGGTATACCGAAAGTCAACTTCCGCGATGCGGAAGCCGATAATTTCCCTCCCCACTTCCCCTCGAAAGGCCTGCGTCATGCGCAATGAAGCGAAGACCACAGTCGGCCCCGCGCCCGCCTTACTGGACACGCCACCGGTACGTTCCTTCCGTGCCCGTCCCGCCATGTGGCTCACGATGATCGTGCTCTCCACCGCCGTCTGTGCTGTAGCCATCACGATCGGAACCCACAAGTTCCACCTCGGCCCGGCCGCCATCGTCCTGATGCCCATACTCTGGACCGTTCTCATCGGCGGATTCCTCGGAGTCCAACGATGGAAACCCATCGGAGGGCGTGCCCGCGCGGTGTCCACACACCTCATGGACGTGTCCATTGTTTTCTTCCTGGCCGGCCTTGGCACGCAAATTGGCCCGTCGCTGACGAAGTTCACCGGCCTCGGCCCCGCGATCCTCCTGCAGGAGGTGGGGCACGTGGTCGGAACGGTGATCCTTGCGCTTCCTGTCGCGGTTGCCCTGGGGCTGGGCCGCACTGCGGTGGGGGCCACCTGGTCGATCGACCGCGAGTCCTACCTCGCCTTCGCCATCCAGCGCTTCGGCGTCCGCTCCCCCGAGTACCGCGGCGTGTTCGCCGTATGGGTGCTGGGCAGCGTCTTCGGCGCCGTGTTTATCTCGCTCCTCGCCGGCCTCCTCGGCGGACTGGACTTCTTTGATCCCCGCGCCCTGGCCTTGGGCCTGGGACTGGGGTCCGCCTCCATGATGCTCGGTGGCGTCGGCGCACTGTCCATCCTGTATCCGGAAATGGCAGGCGAGATCATGGCCCTCGCTGCCCTCTCCAACCTCGTCACGAACATCGTCGGTTTCTACGCCGGCGTCTTTATCGCGCTGCCGATGTGCCAGAAGCTTTACAAGATGTGGTCCCGCGTCTTCGGAAGGGACGACCTCGGCCGCCGCGTCCGCCGCGGGGCTCTCGTTGGGACTGCGGCCGGAACCGAAGGGGGCGGCTCCGTCTCGGCACGCCCGGATGGGTCACTGGCAGACTCCGGCGAGGCCTCCGGAGTCGACACCGTGGACGTCAACGGCATCGAAGAGGATCCCGTTGTTGTCCGGACTCCCAGGACGTGGCTCCTCGCGTTCGCCGCGACCGGAGTGGCCGGTGTCCTGCTCAACGCCCTCGGCACCGGAACTGCCCGACCGTTGGATGTTGTCGGCGTGCTCATCCTGCTGGTTCTCACTGCCATCGCACTGGTGCTTGCGAAGCTCGTACCGGTGGTCCCGTCCAGCATCTGGGTCTTGGCCTTGGCGACCATTGCCTCCGCAACCTTCGTGCCCATCGGTCCGTTCATCGCCTCCAGCACGCAGCACATCAACGTGCTGTTTGCCGGCCTTCCCATGATCGCCCTGATCGGCATGTCGCTCGGCCGTGATGTGAAGGCGCTGCGCTCATTGAGCTGGAAGATTGTCATCGTCGCCCTGATGACCTTCACGGCTAGCTTCGTCGCTGCGGCAGTCATCGCGCAGGCTGCCTTCCATTTCTAGTCCATGCTGCGGCAGGGAAGGCACCGGTCCGATGGGATCGGTGCCTTCCCCTCCGTCGTTCACAGCCCTACCGTAAGGAATGATCATGCTCATCACCAACGTCCGCCCCTGGGGCGGGGACGCCGCAGACCTCGAGGTTCATGAGGGGAAGATCGCGGCCGTTCACCCGGCGGGGACCGCCGTCGGGGTATTTCACGGCGCCGGCGAGACAGTCGACGGGCGCGGGCGGATCGCCCTGCCTGCGTTCACGGATGTGCACGTGCACCTCGATTCGACCCGGATCGGGCTGCCGTTCCGGGAGCACACCGCCTCGCCCGGTGTGTGGAACATGATGCGCAATGACCGGGAAAACTGGCGCGGCACCCCCGTCCCGTACACCGACGTCGTAGCGGGAACGCTGGAACGAATGATTGCGCGGGGAACCACCCGTGTCCGTTCCTACGCCCAGATCGATGTGGACTGCAAGCTTGAGCGCTTCGAGGCAGTCATGGCGGCAAAGGAGCGCTTCGCCCACGCCGCAGACGTAGAGGTTATGGCATTTCCGCAGGCAGGCCTCCTTCTTGAGGACGGAACTGTCCCGCTCCTTGAGGAGGCCCTCCGCGCGGGCGCGACAACTGTCGGCGGCATTGATCCCTGCCAGCTGGACCGTGACCCCGTGCGCCACCTGGACATCGTCTTCGGCCTGGCTGCAAAGTACGGGGTCGACGTCGACATTCACCTGCACGAGCCTGGCCACATGGGGGTCTTCAGCGCTGAACTTGTCTTCGAGCGCACGCGAGCGCTGGGCATGCAGGGGCGCGTGTCACTGTCGCACGCTTACGATCTGGCCAACGTCCACCCCGACGTCACCGCCCGGCTCGTGGAGCAGATGGCCGAGCTTGACGTTGCCTGGGCAACGGTCGCCCCGGCCAGTGGAGGCACACAGTTCGACCTGGCCCGGATGACCGACGCCGGGATCCGTGTCGGTCTGGGCGAGGACGGACAGCGGGACTACTGGAGCCCCTACGGCAACTGCGACATGCTCGACCGCACGTGGCAACTGGCCTTTACGCACCGGCTGCGCAAGGACCGGCTGCTCGAACACTGCCCGGCGATCGCCACCATCGGCGGCGCGGCCATCATGGACCGCACCGTCCAACGGCTCACCAGCCCCGACGACAGACCCGGCCTGGCCCGCGGGGACCGGGCCGACATCGTCTTGGTCGACGGCGAGACCATTACGAGCACCATCATGGATCGGGGCACGGACCGCACCGTCATCCACGACGGCAGGCTCGTCGCCGACGAGCTGGCCGTTCTCCCAAACCCTGGCCCGTAGGGCCAGCAATCAGCGCAACAACCGCCTTCCCCTGGGAATCTGCACAGGCCTCAATGAAGCAGCGGGACGAACATCACAACCGACATTTTCTGACTTTGTATTGCGCCCGGCCCACTGGTCGTCCACACTGGCTACAGATCCGCAGGAGATTGCTTCCGCCGATTCCAGCCCGCCGAACATCTGCGGCCGGCAGCCACCGCCCCATCAGAGAATGCCGGGCAACCCCCCTCTCGAACCACCGCTTTCCGCCTCCCCGGCTATGCCCGGGCCCGGAAGCCTGTGCCCGACGAGAACCCGGCATATCCCGACGAGAAAGAGACCACCATGATCAAGCGCCACTCCGACGTCGTCCTGGAAGTCACTGCCCACGACCCGCACTCCGTCGAAAATGACCTGAATGCCGCCGTCGAGATCGCCCGTGAACACGCCATGAAGGAACGCCGCCACGGCATCCTCGTCACTCAGCACGGATACACCAGCTACACCGTCGCCGTAAGCCGCGATGTCCCCTACGGCCTGACCCATGAACGGCGCGAAGAGCCGCCGAACTCACCTACAGTGACCGGTCAAGGCCGCTGAGGGCGTTCGAGCGGCCAGCCTGATACGCAGAAGACATGGGATCGAAACCCCTGGGCCACCCTGGCGGCCCACACTGGACTCGAGCGCGCATACAGGGAGGAGCCCATGATGACCGCACATGCAGCAGTACGTTCCTGTTCTGAGCTGTCCGTCGGAGATCACATAGAAGCACAGCGGGACGGGCGGGTGCTGCACCGCGGCCCCGTGCTCGCTGTTGTTCCGGCGCTGGAGCTCTTCTGGATTTCGGATGCCAAGACTGGAACCCGCCAGCTCCTTGACCTTGAGATGCTCTCGGTCCTGCGCTGTCCTGTCCGTGCAGTCCCTGACACGGCGGGCCCTGACACGGCGGCGAATCCGGCGTGGGTGGACTTGTACCGGAACGGTCTGTCCAGCAAGAAGATCGCCGAACTTACCGGGGCCCCGCTGTCGGCGGTCAGTTACCACCTTTCCGCCGCCAGGACTGTGGACAGGGATTTGAAGACGGACCATGAGGCAGCGGCTGGCAAACCGGAGCCGGCTGCGCTGGCTGGCGTCATCCGCATGCACCAGGTGATCCAGATGGTCCGGGAAACGGGCCGCTACCCGTCCCGGCACTCTGACGATGCGCCAGAGCGAAAGCTGGCGGCGTGGCTGCGGCGCCGCCGGCGGGACGCCCGCGCCGGAATCCTTGCCCCGGGGCTCCGTGACGGGCTCGCCGTGCTGCCGGACTGGCAACGCAAACCCCGCGACGTGGCCGGTGACGCCATCTGGAGGGACCAATTGGCTGCGCTGGTGGCATATCGTCGGGACGGTAACGACTGGCCCCGCCGCAAGGCCGCCGACACAGAACAGGAACATGAACTTGGTTTCTGGCTTCACACCCAGCGGTTCAAACTGCGCCGCGGCAAACTCAGCTCCGAGCAAGCCGAAGAGCTGGATGCCGCGTTGCCTGGATGGCTGGCAGGACGGAAGCGCGGCAAGAAAGCCCGGGCCATCCCCTGAAAGGCGAAGAGATGGAGGACGACGACGGCGGCAGTGACGGCCGCCGTAGCGTGCACACGGGAAACTTGACCGCACCGCCCTGGGCAACACCCGCGCCACCACATTCTGGATGGCGTAAGGAATATCCCTGCGGTTCTGGCGCAGGTGTAGCACCTCCGGCGGTTGCGATGAAGCCGTTCGTCAAGGCAACGTTCTGACGCCGTTCACCGGCGATACACAGGCGGCTAAGGTCCCATTGCCTGAATGGAGGGGAAACAAGCCCCAAACCCCACAGGAGACACCATGACCCGCCCCTTCGCCACGTCCCGCCGCGGCTTCCTCGCAATTTCCGGCGGGGCGGTCGCGACTGCGGCCGTCTACGGCTTTTCCGCGGCGCCCGCATGGGCCGAGCCGCGCTTCCCGCAGAACCCCTTCACCCTTGGAGTGGCCTCGGGTGATCCGACATCTGAGGGCGTCGTGTTGTGGACCCGGCTGGCGCCCGAGCCGCAGGCCCCCGACGGACTGGGGGGCATGCCGCCGTACCAGGTCCAGGTGAGCTGGCAGGTAGCCACGGACCCGGAATTCCGGACCGTGGTCAAGGCGGGCCTGGAGACCGCCACACCAGACCTCGCACATTCGGTTCACGCTGAAGTGGACGGGTTGCGCCCGTCAGCTGACTACTGGTTCCGCTTCCGCGTCGGCAGCGAGGAGAGCCCTGTCGGCCACACCCGGACGGCGCCGGCGGCCGGCTCGGTCCCGGGCAGTATTGCCTTCGGCCTGGCGTCGTGCCAGTCCTGGTCCGGCGGCCGGTATGCCGCGTACCGCACCATGGCGCAGGAGGATCTGGACCTCGTGGTCCACGTGGGTGACTACACCTACGAGGGCAGAAACCACGAGACGCTGGCTGACTTCCGCAACAACCACGCCAAGTACAAGAGCTCGGTGGATCTGCAGGCCGCGCACGCCCGGTTCCCCTTCGTCGTGACCTTCGACGACCATGAGATCGAGAACAACTGGGCGGACGGCGTGTCCCAGCCCGACGGGGAGGCCTCCAACGATCCACAACGGTTCCTGCAGCTGCGGGCCAATGCCTTTCAGGCCTACTACGAGCACCTCCCGCTGCGTCGGCCGCAGCGGCCCACGGGCGCGGACATGGTTCTGCACCGCAGCCTGGACTACGGCAACCTGGCGAAGTTCCACGTGCTGGACACGCGCCAATACCGCTCGGACCAGTTGACAGAAAACTTCCCCGGCGGCCCGCAGCACCCGGACGTGTACGATCCCTCACGCACCCTGATGGGTGATGAGCAGGAACAGTGGCTCTTCCAGGGACTGGCTTCGTCCTCCGCCCGCTGGAACGTCATCGCCCAGCAGACGATGATGGCCCAGTACGACTACGACCCCTCGGAAACTCTTTCGGTCAACCACGACCAGTGGGACGGCTACGTGGTCTCGCGCAACCGGCTCACCAATTTCATCGACCAGCAGGCACCGGCCAACCCGGTGGTCCTCTCCGGCGACTGGCACTCCGCGTTCGTCAACGAGGTTCTGCTGGACCACGCCAACCCGGACTCGAAAGTGGTGGCCACAGAGTTTGTCGGAACCTCAATCAGCTCCGGCTGCGGCTGGGCGCAGGCGATCAAGAACGGCCTGCGCCCAGCACACCAGCTACATCAACCCGGACAAGCGCGGCTGGACCCGATGCACCGTGACCCCGGACGAGTTCCGCAGCGACTACCTCGTGGTGCCGTCGGCCGCTGACACCGCCTCACCGGCCATCGTCGACGCCTCATTCCGGGTCGAGAACGGTCGGGCGGGCGCCCAACGCGTATGACCCCGGGCTATTTCACATTGGGTGTGGTGCTGAACGGGGTGTCCCGCAGCAAATCAGAACGCCTCGTCATGACGCCACTCGCGTTCATCCTCGGAGCCCTCTATCTCACCCTTGCGGTGAACTGATGCAGGCGCCTCGGTCTTTAGGTGGTGGGGGCCAGGAGTCCGGCGGCTCCTGCGATCGAGAGTGCCGCTCGGACATGGTTGGCCCTGGTCCAGGGACGCTCATAGCCAGGCCACAGTCGTTCCTGATGGCCCGTGCCGTTCTGGGACAGGCGGCTGTTGAGCGGGACATTGATCAGCATGGTTGACGCCCAGCCCGCCAAGTAGGCCGCAGCTCCGGCGACCCTCAACGGAGACTGCGCTCGCGGGTCGATGGCCGATTCAACGACGACCGCCACACAGGCAGCGGCGGTGCCGAAGAACAGAACCATGAATGGCGGGCGCACAGCGTTCGCGTTTATCAATGTCATCGTCGCGACAGCTTCGCCGGCCGGCCTTCGGCGCAGCGCTGGCATCACTACTGCCGAGAAGGCCAGGTAGAAGCCGCCGACCAGAGCCGAGCCGGTCCCGGCGGCCGCCGGCAGCCAGCCACTCACAGCAGGACTCCAGTGGGCGTGTTCCAAACGCCGGTGCCGGCGGCGCGGGCCGCATAGGTGCTGAAGTCGGTGGGCTTACGGTCCAGGGCCTGTGCCATGTCGTTGGTCAAGGAGGCATTGCGTCCGTCAAGGATCTCGGTGAAAAGTCTCGCCAAGGGCACAGCTTCCTCAGCGGGAATCCCGTCCGGCGCAACGTCTGCCGCGAAGTCCTGGGCGCTACAGGTCACGAATTCAACTGGCCGGCCCATAGCGGCCGACAGCTCAGGTGCAGGTGCGGATGTCGTGGTCATGAGTTCAGACTGCCAGTCACTCAGTGGACGATGAATGCTTCATGCTCCATCAACCATATTTCATCGTCTAGAATTCGGGACATGGATCCCTTATCGGAGTTCCTCGCCGGGCCTCGGGCACGTGCCGCGTTCACCTTGCGCGTGATGATGGATCCGCCGTTTGCCATCGACGTTCATGACGGAGCCGCCCTGACCGTAATTGTTGCCGTCCAACGGAACGCATGGGTCGTCAGCCAGGGAGGCCTACCACAGCTCCTGAGTCCGGGACAGGCCGCGACCGTACGCGGCCCTGCCCCGTACTTCGTCGCGGATACCCCGGACCGGGCGCCCACCGTGGTGATCGGCCCCGGCCAGTCCTGCCGTACCCCGGCCGGCGACCATCTGGAGGCCCCGATGGCTCACGGAGTGCGGACCTGGGGCAATAGCGCCCACGGGGAAACGATCCTGCTGATCGGCACCTACCAATCAGAAGCTGCCGCCGGCCGGCTGGTCACCTCCGCGCTCCCGGCTCTGGCATTCTTCACTGAACAGGAAACCGATCCGGCCCTGCTCCGAATGCTCGAGCGTGAGCTCACGTCCCCCGGCCTGGGGCAGGAGAGTGCCTTGGATAGGGTCCTGGACTTGCTAATGCTGCACCTCGTGCGCGTCTGCGTCGAGCGCAGCAAGTTCGATATCCCGAGCTGGGCGGCAGGCACCCGCGACCCCGCGGTTGCCAAGGCTCTGACCCTGCTGCACGAGGAACCTGCCGCACCGTGGACGGTCGCAGAGCTGGCCCGGAGGGCGCACGTCTCCCGGGCCACCCTCGCTGCCCGGTTCCACGCCGCCGTCGGGCAGCCTCCGATGACCTATCTGACGGCCTGGCGCCTGGCCCTGGCCGCCGACCGGCTGGCCAGCAGCGCCGCCACGACCGCCGCCATCGCCGCAGAGGTCGGCTACAGCAACGCCTTCACCTTCAGCGCCGCCTTCACCAGGGCCTACGGCACCAACCCCACCAGCTACCGCCGCCCCAGACAGGCCAAGCCATCCCGGCATGAGGATGGGTCCACGCCGTAGTTGCGCGGTTCCGGCGGTTCGAGGCCGCGCCTACTCGAAGAGGTCTTTACCCGTGTATCCCTGGTCCGTCCGTCTGACCCTAAGTTGGATTACGACGATGACGGCCGCGCAAACGAGCGAATACACCAGGACAGCGGTCCAGCTCAGAGGCATGATGGTGGGCCAAAAGAGTTTGCCTGCCAGGAAGACGATGATGGCTATGAGCAGGGAGAAGGCCGCATAGCTCATGCCCGGGTGATATTGCCTGGTGGCAGCGTTGTCCGCAATGCCCGTTATGAGCCCGCTGATAAACCAGATGGCACCGTAGGCGGCTCCGGTGATGCCGGCCCCGAACTGGGCTCCAGTGACCACGAAGTGGTTGAGGAGCGGCAGAAAGACGAGAGTGCTGATCGTGTTGACGAGAATAAACCACTTGAGGTTAGTGCGAAGGATGACCTGTAAGTTCATGTCTGGATCCTCTCGATGATGTTCTGCACTTCGGGCTGCGAGAACGGTTGAATGTTCCGATATGCGAACTGCTCCAGGACTCGCCGACCGCGTTCGGAGAGCTTGTACAGCTTTTTCGGCGGCCCCGCCTGGCTGCTTTCAAGGCGTAGTTCCACCAGGCCGACGTCCAAGTGGCGGCGCAACTGGCGGTACAGGGTCTGGTCAGCTGGGTCGTAGGTGCCGTTGGTCAGCTGACTGATCCGGTTCTTCAGGCTTGCGACGTCGTACCATTCTGCGTCCAGCGCCACGAATGTCCAGAACGTCAGCAGGCCCTGCCGGAAGACGGCCTCCCAGTCCTGCAGGGTGCCGGCGAGCTCCTTTTCCTTGGCCATGCCAGTACTATACCCCGTGTACAGTACCGGCGATATAGTACCTAGGTTTTAGTACCTACCAGGTTTGGGTTTCCTGCCAAGATCGAGGATGACGTCGGGATGCGTGATCTCCATGGACGTGTAGAGGCTGTCTGAGTCCCCTGTCCTTTTGTCCTGCGACCACTGGGGAACCCCAAGGTACGTGCGGGCAAGACCGGTACCCTGCCGAAGTGCCAACACGGGATCCGCGTAAATGTGGGCCAGGAGCGTCAGTTCTTCCTTGATTCCGTGGCCGGGTACTATTCCAAGGCCCGGTCCGTGGGATGCCGGAAGCAGTTGTCCGTCGTGCTGGACGAAGGTCCGCGTTGCCGCTGTCAGCATTTCCCAGCCCCGTAGGGCGAGCTGCTTCTGCGACGCGGTTGGCTCCTGGAAGCCGGTATGTTTGGCCAACTGGCGGCGCCCGGCCATGTATCCCCCTGCCCGGCGCATTTCGATGAGATACCTGACGTGAGGGAGGATGGGCAGCAGTTCCTCCAGGAATGGGCTACCGAGGGCTTCCTTGGGCAGTGCCGACCGGCGGATGGTTAGCAGCCCGCTGGTAACGATCATGCCTGAAGCGGCAATCAGGCGGCAGGACCGGTCATTGGCGGCGGGATCAGTTGCCGCCCATTGTTCGAGAATTCCGCGTGCGCCTCCGGCGGGCGGCATCCCGTTCAGATGGTAAGCGCCGATGAGCATGCCTGCCTGGTGGTGGGCCGCGTCGAGGGCGCTGATCTTCGATGTGCGCAGGGAGACTTTAAGTCCCGCTTCGCGGGCGGCTGCTGTTGCCGTGCTGAGAAAATCGATGTCATTGGTCCGGAGGTTGAGCCAGGTGGATTCCTCCGCCTGCAGGCTGCCTATGCTTCGCCGGAGGTCGCTGGCATTGCTGACCTGGCGTTCTGCTTCGGTCCGCGGATGCAGGTCGGTAAGGATAGGGCCGCCACCGATGATTGTGCTGCCGACGCCGGTGTGCCGCGCACGGTAGAGCGCCTCAAAGCTGCTGCCGTCATCAAGCATGACGCCGACGCCGTGCCTGATGGAATTTTCGACGATGGCATCGGTGGCGGACGTCACCGCATCCATGGGGCTCTCCCGGTATCCCATGAGGGATACGCCGCCGTCAACGAGGGTCGGGGTATAGGTCCCTTTCGTCGCATCGCCGCCGGGTGTAGCGGGGACCACGTGGTAGCCGTCGAAGATCCGGGCCGTACCGGTTGCGGGGCCCTGTTCACTTGTCTTCATGCGCGCTGTACGCTCCGTGTTCTGAACTGTCTGGCGACCAGCAGCTGGTAGCAGAGGTGGGCAACCAGGGCGGGTATGACGCTGCCGGACAGCAGAGTGCCGGCCCCGAGAACCAGGCCGAAACCCAGCTTTCCGATAAGGGCCGGGATCCCGAATGCAATGTGATTGAGGCTATACAGGACCGCCTGCAGGACGAGTCCGGCGAGAAGGTCAAGCCCGGCAGGGACACACACCAGCAATATGACATACCGGTAGAGGAATTCCTCGGCTGCGACGGTGAGCATGGTCAGGAATGTGAACTGCGTTGGATTGGCGGCCATGGCCCTGACGGCGCGGAATGACTCGTCACGTGAGGGCATCTGGACAAACGCGAGACTCGCCGGCAGGGCGCCGATGCTGTTGGCCGCCGGCGCCCTGCCCCGGCCCCAGCGGACCGACAGCCACTTTTCCCCGCCAAATGCAGCCGCGCCGGCCGCGGTGGTTGCCACCGTGAGCATGAGGATGACCGGCCAGTCCGCAGCCGAATCAACTGGTGCCATCCCTACGCCCAGGACGGCAAGCGCCCAGAATGCCGCGGCCATGCACGACATTGCCAGGAGCACCGGCGAGGCGACGGGAATGATCCGCCGCCACCCCGGTCTTAGGGCAAGCGCCATGGTGGTCGCGCCGAGCACCGGCAGCGGCAGCAGCAAGATGGGAAGCACCTGATCCATGGACGGTGCTACTCGGCCTCGGCAAAAGTGATCTGGCCGAGCGGACCTACTCCCATGAGCAAACTAACGAACTTCGTGACGCCGTCGAGCTGGAGGAAGTTGTTGGCGCCTTCATCAAAGAACCCGGCGACGGCGCAACAGCCCAGGTTTTGGCCGGTTGCCACGAGGTAGATGTTCTGCATGACGGCGCCAAGATCGACGTGCGAGAAGCGGTACCCGCGCGTCTTGTATTTCCATGACACCTTATTTTCGTCATGCATGAGGACCAGTACGATCGGCGCGTGGAACAGCCACTCGGACTCGAAGGTAACTTCCTGAATGGCAAGCCTCATATCCCCGCGGTCCTTCAGGGTCAGGGCGTGGCCGACGGGGTCGTAGACATAGAATCCCTTCTCTAGCCCATCTACGCGGTTGACGATGATGCCGACCTGAATGGAGTTCAGGCCACCGATGCTCGGGTACCGGAACAATGGAACGTCCTTGATGCCGTAGCCTGCCTCTACCCCACGTTTTCCTGCCGCGTAGTGCAGCAGCGTCGACAGTTCTGTTTGGGACAGCGGCCGGTTTGAGAAGTTGCGGGACGACTTGCGGGAGTCGAGGACATCGCCGAGCCCGATTTCCAGAGTCTCTTCCGGTGCTGGCAGGGCCGTTGCCCCCGGCGCCGGGAGAATGTTGTGGACAAGTTCGGGCGGCATCTGGGTGCTTTGTCGTTGGGTCGTAAAGAATTCCGCGACAGAACGCACAAACACCTGCTGGATGACTTCAGCAAGCGTGGCATCCTTGTCGTGACGCGTAGTACTGACGTCGACGGCTGCCTGGATAACCTCGTAGAGGGCCTTCCGCGCCGGCTCCGGCAACTGCTCAAGCTGGTCCCTGGCATTAGCGAGGTCCGGGTCTGTGTTGATGCCGACGGGTGAAAGCGTCAGACTTACTGGGGTTCCGGTGGGTGCTGTCATTTTGAAGCCTCCATGTGGTGGTCCTGGGTAGCGGCGTCGGGGCGCAGTACTGGGGCCTTTGACATTGCCAGGATGGCCAGTGCGCCCCGGTCTGTTCCGTCGTTTCTGATCAGTCGATTCACATCGGTGTCCACGAAGTTTTCGACCAGCACCGGCCGCCACATCGGCGGCGGCGTGAAGCACGTCTGCATCAGCGCGCCAGCCACTATCCCGGCGCTGAGGCCTGCTGTGCGGTACGTCCGGTTGCCTTGGATAAAACTGGTCCGTGCAAATGCCCCCGTGATGAAGATGAGCGCGCGGTCCGGACCCGTAAGATCCGGTGATCCTGGTATGGCTTGGGACAGTTCGACCGTCTGTTCCTCGCTCCACATGGATTCGAAGATTAGCCGCGGCGCGCCAGGAACCTGTTTCCACAGCTTTCCAGCCGCGACCACCAGCACATCGACGGCGAAGAGTGCCGGCACCACGTAGGGAACCGTCCAGCATGGGGCCAGCACCCGCTCGAGTTCAGGTGCTACGGCGCGAAGGTCCGTGATGTTGTTGGACCGCTGCCGCTCCATTTCCTTGGCGCCTTCCATCGCCGTGTTGAAGTAGAAGTCCTTGACCGTCTTCACGGCTGCCTCCGGAAGCAGTCGTGTTGCCCCGGCTGGTGTCAGGCCGGAATTCACATGGTAGAGCTCGGATATGCTCCCCGCGGTGTCTCCCAGCCGGCTGGTGGCTCGCTTCACGGGATTGGGATCGAGCTCGGTCACTCCGAGGGGAGGCACAAGGGTCTGCTCCAGCATCCTGCGGAGCTCATCATCACTGGTGGACATTCTTTTTCCTTCGGGAGGTTCTTAGATGAAAGGGTGCCGCAGGTGCGGCTTGTTCTGGATACAGGCCGGGCATCGGGGCATTTGCAGCAGCTGTTCCCGAATGATTTCCAATCGTTCGAGATCGATCCGAAGAAACGACCCTTCAAGAAAGCTGCCCCGCCCGGAGGCATGCTGGACGATGGACGCCGCGGCGTAGCTGGCGGCCAGGTCGGCCGCGAACAGCGGGAGTGCCGTGACCATAGGAGCGCCCTGCAGTCCGCTCTTGTAGTAGAGGTAGTCCAGCCTGAGGGATCGGGCGGATTCGTCCATCGTGTCGTAGTCGTGGAAGCATCCGGTGTAGCCAGGCCTGAAGAGAGGACCCACGACAATCTCGGCACCGTCGGCATAGACGGCGTGCCAGGGACGGTCGGTCACCAGGGCCGCTTCGTTGGCATCGAAAAAGAGCGACATATTGGGCGTGTCGGATGCCACGATGGTCAGGTCGGCGTCCTCGAATGTCTCAGCCGAAACGTCTGTGGTCACTGCGGCTGTAAGACCGATGTCTGCAAGCTGGTCCCGGAGGCGGGAGGCGATCTTTCCTGTGCCGACGAGGTTTATGGATTTGGTGAGCAGATCCGCGACATTCTCGACGTTCATTCCCACTGTCAGGAATGAGTAGACGGCGTCTTGTTCTGAGACAACGACCTTCTGTTCGATGAGTGAGCGGGTCATTTCCTGCAGGGCCTCCGGGTCGGCAGTCATGGACCCATGCGCATCCGCGATCGTGGACGGCAGCGTGAATGCCTGCACCAGGTCCCCGAGTATTGCGCGGCGGGCATCGTCCTTGAGCCGACGCGAAGTCTTGGACCTGCTTCCGAACTTGATGACGATCTCATCGTCGGAACTCCTGATGACCTGCAGGGACGGATTGACGACGTAGGAAGACTCTTCGGGCGTGGTGATGGTCATGATTCTCCTTGGCGGAATAGTGGGAATGGTGGAACTACCAGCGGGAGTGCCGGAAGTCGCCGTGGGCCACCGCAGCGACGGTGCACACGATGATGAAGAGGCTGGTTGCGGTTGTGAGGCTGTTCCATAGCATCAGCTGACCGGAGGCCAGCCCGCCGACAGCGACGATCAGGGATAGGCAGCTGTACGCCATCGACGAGACGGCCCCGGTCCATTTGCGCATCAGCAGCCAGACGAATGACGAGGCAACCCAGCACCCGGCGACGATGTGGGCGCCGAGCTGGATTTCGGGCAAACCGGTCCATCCTCCGGTCAGGGCGGCTATGAGCAGGACCAGCCATTGGATAAGTTTTAGGCCAAGGAACGCGAGGGCTGTCTTCCAAGCCCAGGATCCGACCAGGACGCCGGCTGTCCGGTTCGCCTTCCTGTCGATTGATTGGTGGACGCTCACGTCGCTTCCCCCCTTTATGCGCCCGGTCAGGGGAAGGGAAGGGGGTCGGTGGTGAGGTCGGCGAATCCCAGCGGATCGTCGGACACGCCGAGGATGCGGCGGATGTCCCTGTATCGATCATGTCCGAGCATCGGCATGTTGGGCGGGAAGGCGGGAACCAGTTCGGGAATGATCACTTTCCGAAGCCGCACTTTGCTGAAGGTGGAGGGCGTGAAATCGAACGCCACCGGGTTGAGCCCGTATTTCCGGCAGAGCGCCAAGGCCTGTTGCAGGGAGGCCTCATCGTCGTCACTCTCCCAGGCCGGAAGCGAAGAGAGCTTGACGACCCGCTGGTCTGCGGGCCTGAAGTACCAATCCAGCTTCGCTTGATTGGCAGCGAAGCCATAGTACGGAACGACCTGGATGAAATTGTCGAAGTCTTTTGGCTCGGCATTTTCGCTGATGCCGAACATCCTCTGGTACCCGCCTGTCAGCTCCCACGACGGGGCCAAGGCCGGGATCCGCACCATGCGCTCCGCCTGGACAAGTTCGGACACCGCGCTGCGCATGGCTTCTTCAATATCCATCCCCACGCCGCCGCCAGCCAGATAGCCGTTTTCGGGGACGGTTTCATCCACGGCAATCACGGTGACGACAGCGACGTCGGAGATGTCCAGGATGTGGCTGAAAAACACCAGCTTGACCCCAGAGCGGGATGCGGAATCAATCCATTCTTTCAGTTTGGGGTTGCGGAATTCGCGGTCCAGTTCAATTCGCGCCGGCGGTATGCGGGCATACCAGCTGAGGTTGATGGCGTCGCGCTCGATAAGTTCGAGAATTCCGTGGTGGAGGGCCCGGGCGTCCGTGACATGCGTAGCCAGGCCTCCCGACGTGGAGAATCCGATTCTCGTTTCCTCGAACTGCATGACGTAGAAGAGATGCACGAGCTGTTCCGGAACCCAGGTCGTCTCGCCGTCGTGCAGTCCCTCACCAGCCACCCACGCCAGTTCTGTGTCAGGCTCCCAAGGGTCGCAAAGGAAACCCGGTTCAGAAAGCTGTTCGTCAGCACAAAGCCGCAGGCTTTCCGGGCCGATGGCGCGCAAACCCAACGCCTGCAGCTGCCGGTATGACGCCCGCCGTTGCCGATCGGGCGGGGCAATCTGCAGAGAACTCAGGCTCCCCAGCATGCGTTCGACGCCCTCTCCCAGGGTCGACGCAACTGTGTCAAAGAGGGTCAGCCCTTTACCGCCTCCATAGATCTCCCTGTCGAGACCGGCGGACGCCCCGCTCAGCCCCAGCATCCTCGACAGCGTGTGGTCCAGGGACATGGGCGTTGCTGACCCTTGGTAGCCGCCGATGCCGATCCCTGGCCTGAGAACCATGAGCAGATTCCGGATTTGTCCGAAGGGGGAATATACGGCGGTGAGATCGCGCAGCGCATCTGCGTCGTGGCCGGCCATCCGCGGCGGTATCCACGGAACTTTAGAGTTGTATTCGTCGACGCGCATTTTGTCCCCCTGGATGAATTGTTCAGTTGCTGGAGCGTTTGGTGAGATAGAGGCCGAGGAACCCGATGGCTGCTGCCACGGGTATTACGAGGAGCGCCTTCACAAAGGTCCCCTCGGGTATCTCGGCGGAGGTGTAGACACCGGTCAACAAGTCAAACCAGTGACGCAGCGGATTGAATTCGGTGATGGTCTGCAGCCACGCCGGCAGTCCTTCCAGCGGTGCTGCGGCTCCGGATCCGAAGAACATGATGAAGAAGAGTGCGGCGCTAATGGCCTGGGTGGTCCTGGATCCCACGTTGAGACTCCCCAGAAAGTAGCCCACGGAGCACAGCCACGCCAGCAACATAAGGTTGAGAGCGATGAATTCCGGGGAAATTATCTCTATTCGAAGGCCGTGAGCGAATCCGACTACAGCAATTATCAAAGCTGATGCCGAGGCAACAAGGAGCAGCATTGCGCCAATAATTGCCAAGGCGAAAATGACGCCGGGGAGGGGAAGCGCACGGTATCTTCGATCAACGCCGCGTGCCCTCAGTTCGGCAAAGTAGACCGGCATTCCCATGACAAGCAAATTCGCACCAACTGTCCCGATGAGAGTCGGAAACATGACATCAATAAACTTGACGCCAGGCTCAATGTGCTCATTTGCATATGGCGCACCGATGAAAAAGTAAATCACCATGGGGAAAGCCAAACTGAAGAAAATCGCGACCGGCTCCCGGAGAAGCAGCAATGTCTCCTGCCGAAACCATACGAACACCATTCTGAATGCCGATCCTGGCTTTGGTAGAGAAATTACTCCCGCGTCGTCGGAGGTTTTCGCCTGACTCATTACGCGGCTTCTTTCTTCGAAAAGAGGAAAAGGTCCTCCAGCCGGACGGGTCCACTCAGGATGTCCATCGCGCCGTATGCGGCCCCCAGACTCTCCCGGAGCAAGTCGATCCTCTCGCGGGCGCCGATGACCACCGTTTGGGCACCCGCGTTCACTGCAGGCAGCCGGGCTTCTCTGATCAGGGCCAGTGCCCCCTGCGGAGGATCCGTGATCCTCAGCCTCCAATCACCGCCGGCAGCTTCAAGGATGTCGGCGACCCGCCCGGAAAGGACTACCTCGCCTTCACGAAGAACTATGACGCGGTCGGCAAAGGCCTCGGCCTCCGCTAAGTCGTGGGTGCTGGCCAAGATCCCGTGGCCTGCTCTGGCAAGGGACTTCAGAAGAGTCCACAGTTCGGATCTGCCTTCCGGGTCGAGTCCGCTGGTGGGCTCATCCAACACCAGCAGCGGAGACCGGCCGATGCAGGCAAGGGCGACATCAAGCCGTCTCTGCTGGCCTCCGGAAAGTCTGTCAACGAAGGCGGATCTCTTGTTCGTGAGACCTACGGCTTCAAGGAGCTCAGATTGGTCTCGGGGGGCGGAATAGAGCGAACCGGCAGCGCGCAGGGCTTCATGGACCTTGAGCCTGTTGGGGAGTCCGGACTGCTGCAACTGCACCCCCACGGCAAAACGGTGCGGGCCTCCCGGGCGGACATGAAGGCCGTCAATCACGGCCGAGCCCGCCGTGGGCTTCCGTAGGCCGATCAGCATTTCCATTGTCGTCGTTTTGCCGGACCCATTCGGGCCTACCAGGACCACAATTTCGCCGGCATGAACCCGGAATGAAACATCTCTAACGGCTTTATGATCCCGATATGACTTGGCCAGGTTCCTGCATTCACCTATGACCTTCAATTGCTCCCCCATGCTGCGCGGTTCGGACTAGACGGGAGTGCGCACCAAGACCCCGGATATTCCGCGTGTGCGCACTCCCGCCGACAAAGGATTAGAAAACGCTCCAGCTGAATATGTTGAACCAGCACCAGCAGCAGCATGAACAACACCAGCCGCCAGGTGCTACCACCCCTTCAGCAGCAAAATGTTTTTCTTCAACCCGATCGATAGTAGTCAGCACAACGGTTTCCCCCCTTCCCCGCGTCCTGTGTGATTAACACACATGCTGAAGATAGCAAGAGGCGATTGATTTGGGAATAAAAACGATGGATAAAATATTGCGGGTTTTTTTCTACAGTGTGGTTAAAAGGCGGGCGGAGGAATAACGCCGTCGTCGACCGTCAGCTGGTGGCAGCGACGCTTGTCGGGTAGCCGCCTGGTCAACGACCTGTCCCACTGCCGCGAGCAGGCCGGCAGAGCCCAATGCCACAGCTGCCGTTACCAAAATGTGACTTTGATGCGTGGGTGGGTTAGCCTTTACCGGTGCCCCGGTTCCATGCGGGGCATTCCCGGGCAGAATGCCGAGCCCTGCCGCTGACCGGGATCCGTTCGCAAATACATCTGGCAGGGACGGGGGAACCACCTCTTTACCGGCCTTGGCATCCAAGGCCTTGGGGTTAAGTCCAGGCGCTCCGTTTTACGGAGGCAGGACCGGGTGACCTCCCACCCGAACCCGACAGCTCACCCCGCAGGCATGGGAGAGGCAATCCACCATGTCACGTAAGTCCATGTCAGCGCGCCACCGCGCCACCCCCACGACGTCCATCGCCCTGCAGGGCCTTTCGTATTCCCTCAAATCCAACGCTGCGTCCATAGCCAAGCCGGCAGCAGCAGCCGCCGCGGCATCCGGGCTGCTCTTCGGCGTGGGGGCACCCGCACATGCCGGTGCCTACGCCCCGGAGACACCCGGCACCACCAGCGCCCAGGTACAGGCCGCACCCCAGGCCCCGGCCGTACCCAGCCCGGCACCCGCTGCAGGGTCCGGCGTGGCAGGAGCATCACACACCGTCGCACCCGGCGACACACTGGGAGCGATCGCGGCACGCCACGGCGTTGCCCTTGATGCAGTACTCGCAGAGAACGGCCTCTCGCTGGCCTCGGTAATTTACCCCGGCGACCAGATCCTGATCCCAGGGCCAGGCCAGCCAGCAGCTGTACCGCAGGCACCCGCCGTCCCGGCAACGCCACAGGCAGCCCCTCCGGCCGCTCCGGCAGCAGCACCGTCCGGCATGGGAATCTACACCGCATCCTCGTCGGTCACGCCCGCGCCGGCTGCAGCTCCCGCCAGCGGCGTCGGCGCCGCCCTGGTGGCTTCGGCCCGGGCGCAACTGGGTGCCACGCAGGACTGCACCATCCTGGCGGAGCAGGCCCTGCGCTCCGTCGGCAAGTCGGTGGGAGACCTCGCTCCCCTGCAGTTCCACCAGTACGGCACGCCGGTGTCCGCCCCGCAGCCCGGCGACCTGATGATCCGCGCCGGACACGTCGGGATCTACATCGGCGGCGGCCAGGCCATCAGCAGTGGCATGAACGGCGTCAACGAAACCATCGTCCACCCGGCCTCCTGGCTCGGCGGCTCCACGTTCGTGCGGGTCAACGCCTAACCGAGGTCCGAGTACGCATACGACAGTGGCAGGTGCAGCGGCACCTGCCACTGTCGTATGTCTATGGCTGCACACTGGCCCACAGCGGGGCCCGTCCGCCCATTGATGCGATGACCGTCTTCATCCGCACCACTCCATGCGTCAACATCAGTTGACGCATTTTTCGTCCCACTCTCCTCCCTGCCTTTCCCGCTTGCGGCTCAGTCCTCCTTCATAATTGCTAGTGAGAATCATTTGCATTTATGCTGACGAGCGAGACACGCACATTGACGACGGAGAAGGAACCCAACATGTTCTGGCGACGAATGAAGGTGGCGGGCGCATCGCTCGCCACTGTTTTGATGATGGCGGGTTGCGCCGGGCAGGGTGCACCAAGCAGCCAGGCGCCGGAGCGGCCAGTGAAAGTGGTAGGGCCATTTGAGCTTCACAGCCTGGACCCGTCAACGGCCGGTGGCTTCTTCACTCGCCTGCAGGTCGCCGAGACCCTGGTTGATGCTGATACACGCGGCAACCTCCAGCCGGGGCTGGCGACCCGCTGGGATGCTTCTGCAGACGGCCTCTCGTGGCGGTTCACGATCCGTCCGGATGCCCACTTCCACGATGGAACGGCGGTGACCGCAGATGCCGCCGCTTCCGCGCTGCAGAAGGCCCGGGCGAAAGGCGGAACGCCGCTGTCCACCGCCCCCGTCACGAACATCACGGCTGACGGCGGGACGGTCCGCGTGAATTTGGCGAAGCCATTTGCACCGCTGGCAGCCGTGCTGGCCCACACCGGCACGCAGATCCTCGCCCCCAGCTCCTACGGACCGGGCAACGCCGTCACCAAGGTGGTGGGCTCCGGCCCGTACAGGGTCCAGCGGCTGGAACAGCCGGCCAACATCGAACTGACAGCCTTCGAAAAATGGCAGGGCACGAAGCCGGCCATCTCCACCGTCCAGTACCAGGCGGCGGGGAGGGCGGAGAGCCGGACCCTGATGGCCGAGAGCGGGCAGGCGGATGTCACGTTTGGCATAGACCCGACCAGCCTGCAACGGCTTAAGGGGACCAGCAAGGTGACCATCGAAGATGTCACCCTGCCCCGCACGATTTTGCTCAAAGTCAATTCAGGACACGAAATCCTTGGCGATGTACGCGTTCGGCGCGCACTGAGCATGGCGCTGGACCGAGAATCGATGGCTACAGCACTGCTCCGGGATCCCGAGATGGCGGCAACCCAGCTGTTCCCGCCCTCCCTCCCGGCATGGCACCAGCACTCCGTCGCCCCGCTGACGCACGATCCTTCCGGTGCACGCGGTCTGCTTGCCAAGTCCGGCTGGCGCCCCGGCGAGGACGGCATCCTGGAGCGGGACGGCAAGAAGTTCGCCGTCTCGCTGCGCACTTTCCCGGCAGCAACATATGCAGTATTTACAACGCCGAAAGTTCCTCATGAAGAAATGGTATCGTCTATTCACCAAACTTGGAATGCAGTATTCTCAGAGCGGTCCAATCGCTTAAATTAAAACTTTCTGTTGGAATAACCCTTTACTCAT
>NZ_JBDGML010000055.1:0-23635 GCF_057655195.1 Arthrobacter sp. Soil_N43 | reverse complement strand
GCTAGTCCCCACCCACCCACCCACCCACCCGCTCCCTTACCTCGCAAGCTCGGTCAGGGGACCCTGCGGGCGTGGCACCACCCACCCGCCCGTTAAGGCCGGGCGGCGAAACGTTCGAGCAGGTCCACGTGCCCTGACACGATCAGCATGTCGCGGGAGGACACCTTGGTCTCCGGCCGGGCATAGGTGAAGTCCTCGCCCGGGGACTTTACGCCCACGATCGTCACGCCGTACTTGGAGCGCACCTTGGATTCGTCCAGCGTGAACCCCACGGTTTCACGCGGCGGGTACATCTTGACGATGGCAAAGTCGTCGTCGAACTCGATGAAGTCCAGCATGCGGCCGGACACCAGGTGCGCGGCGCGGACGCCGGCGTCAGCCTCTGGATAGATGACGTGGTTGGCGCCGATCCGCGTGAGGATCTTGCCGTGCGACGGCGTGATGGCTTTGACCCACAAGTGTTCGATGCCCAGGTCCACCAGGTTCACGGTGATCAGCACCGACGATTCAATGGACGTGCCAACACCCACGACGGCGGAGCTGAACTCCTGCGCACCCAGCTGGCGGAGTGCGTCGATATTTGTTGCGTCGGCCTCCACCACGTGCGTGAGCACCGGAGCCCACTTTTGGACGAGGCTCCGGTCGCGCTCGATCGCCAGCACCTCGCGGCCCTGTTTGACGAGCTGTTCGGCGGTGGAGGAGCCGAAGCGCCCCAGCCCGATCACCAGGACGGGAGCATTATGGGCGGGGCGGTTGACGGCCCCAGACGTATTAGCCAATGATCGGCCTCTCTTCCGGGTAGTGGTACAACTGGCTTCGCTGGCGCAGGGCCAGGGCAGCGGCAAGCGTGACTGTGCCGACGCGGCCGGCGAACATCAGCGCGGAAAGCACATAGACGCCCGACGGCGGCAACTCGGCGCTGAGGTTCGTACTGAGGCCCACGGTGGCGAAGGCGGAAATCGTTTCGAACAGCACGCGGTCCAGCGATGCCCCGCTGATGTGCAGCAGTATGAAGGCAGAGACGGAAACGAGCGTCGCGCCGGCGACGATGACGGAGATGGCCACGCGCATGGTGCCCTCGGGGATGGTCCTGCCGTAGACCTTGACATCCGCGTCACCGCGGGCTTCGGCAAAGATGGCCAGGAACATCACGGCAATGGTGGTCACCTTGATGCCGCCGGCCGTCGAGGCGGAGCCGCCGCCGGCGAACATCAGCGCGTCCGTGAGCAGCATGGTGGTGGATTCCATCTGGTTCTGGTCCACCAGGTTGAAGCCGCCGGAGCGTGTCATGACCGAGGCGAACAGTGCATGGGTGAACTTGTCACCTAAGTCCATGCCGCCAAGGGTCCGGGGGTTGTCCCACTCCATAAGCCCCCAAAGCACCGTCCCGGCCGCCAGCAGGATGAACGACACCTGGATGGTCAGCTTGGTGTGGAGGTTCCACTTGTGCCAATTCAGGCCGTTCTGCTGCAGGACCATGACTACAGGAAAGCCGAGGCTGCCCAGGAACACGCCGAGCATCAGCGGAACGAGGATCCACAGGTCTGTTTCGTAGGGCACGATGCCGTCCGAATGCGGGGTGAAGCCAGCATTGTTAAAGGACGAGATGGAGTAGAAAATGCCGTGCCACACCGACTGCCAGAAGGGTTCACCGAGGGTAAGGAATCTGGGGATCAGCGCGAGGGCCAGTACGCCCTCGATGATCACGGAGGTGGTGATGACGATCCGCAGCAGGGTACCCACTTCGCCGAGTCGCCCGGCGTTGTTCATGGCTTCCTGGGCGATGAGCTTGCCGCGCACACCCAGCTTCTTGCTCACCATCAGGGCCAGCAGCGAGGCCAGGGTCAGCGTGCCGAGGCCGCCCACGAAAATGCCGATAAGAATGATCAGCTGGCCGAAGAACGACCAGTGGACTGCGGTGGACACCACCGTCAGGCCGGTGACGCACACTGCCGAGACCGCCGTGAACAGGGACTGGTGCAATGGCGTGAAGGTACCTGTAGCGGAAGACGCCGGCAGGGACAGCAGCCCCGTGAAGACGACGATCACCACGACGAACGCACTGAGGGCCAGACGGGCCGGTGACGTGTTGGCGATATCGTCGATGAAGTCCCGGAGCCGCGTGAAAATCCAAAGGCCTTCACGCTCGGGCACGTTCGGCTGCCAGCTCGTCGGGTTCTTGGACCTCGACTGGCTTTGCGTCATGGGTGGCTGTTCCTTGGTTGTATCTGCTTCCTTCAGTAGTAAACCACTAAAGTCCGCCGCATGACCGGGCAGTCGCGCAACGCAGGCCGGGGAGACCATGCTCAGGTAGCCTGTCCTTGATGACTTTCCTGCGCGGACTCAGCCTTCCCGCACTGCCAACGACGGTGGTGTGGGACGCTGCCATGACGGCGTACAACTTCGGCCCGGGCCACCCGATGGCACCGGAGCGGCTTGACCTCACCGCACGCCTGGCCCGGAGCCTGGGGCTGCTGGACCTCGGGCACGTCCGGCTGGCTGCGCCGGCGGTGGCCGACGACGGGCAACTGACCACCGTCCACAGCCCCGAGTTCGTGGCCGCCGTCCGCCGGATCAGTGAAAACCCGACCACCGCTGACGAGGCGCACGGGCTCGGAACAGAGGACGATCCGGCTTTCGCCGGCATGCATGAGGCCGCCGCCCGCATCGCCGGCGGATCCCTGCTTGCTGCGCACGCCATTTTGGACGGTTCGGCGGTGCGTGCCGTGAACTTCGGTGGCGGCCTGCACCATGCCGCCCGCGACCGTGCCAGCGGCTTCTGCATCTACAACGACGCCGCCCTGGCCATCCAGACGCTGCTTGACGGGGGCGTGCAGCGCGTCGCCTACATCGACGTCGACGCCCATCACGGGGACGGGACCCAGAGCATCTTCTGGGACGACCCCCGGGTGCTGACCATCTCCCTGCACGAGACCGGCCTGGCCCTGTTCCCGGGCACCGGTTTCGCCAACGAGATCGGTGGCCCGGAAGCCTTGGGCAGCGCCGTCAACGTGGCCCTGCCGGTGGGAACCGGGGACGCCGGCTGGCTGCGCGCTTTCCACGCGGTGGTGCCGCAGCTTGTCGGGGCCTTCGAACCGGAGGTGATCGTGAGCCAGCACGGCTGTGATTCGCACCGTCTGGACCCGCTGACGCACCTCAATGTCAGCGTGGACGGCCAGCGTGAGGCCGCCACCGCCGTCGAAAATCTTGCGGCCCGCCACTGCGATAACCGGTGGATTGCCACAGGCGGCGGCGGTTACCACATCACGGGAGTCGTGCCGAGGGTCTGGAGCCATCTGATCGGCATCGCGGCAGGCCGGCCCGTGCCGCTGCGCACTCCCGTGCCTGAAGAGTGGCGAACCTACGTGCATGAGCACTACGGCCTGGCCGCACCCGCGATCATGGGCGACGATGCCGACGTCTGGTGGCGGTCCTGGGAAGTCGGCTTCGACCCCAATGACGACGTCGACCGCACCGTGATGGCCACCCGGAAAGAAGTTTTCCCCCTGCACGGACTGGACCCCTGGTTCGACTGACCCTGTCCGTCGCTGGGTTCCGGCGGCGAGGGCGTCGCGGCAGCGAAATAGTAGATGCCATTCGGCGTATATGTCGCTAGGGTTGGTCCCATGGTGACAGACGACGTATTTGCCGTCATTGCTGAGGCAACGCGGCGTGACATTCTCGTTTCCCTCCGCAAGGGGGACAAAGCGGTGGGGGAGCTGGTCGAGGAGCTCGCTGCCAGCCAGCCCACCATCTCCAAGCACCTGAAGGTGCTCCGCGAGGCCGACCTCGTCAGCATGCGGGCCCAAGGCCAGAAACGCTATTACGCGTTGAACCCCAAGCCTCTGGCAGGCGTCGCCAGCTGGCTGGAGACGTTCGACGTCGGCCCGGCGGCTGCCGCAGCCGGGTCCCCGGCAGCGATGGCTCACGCGGACGCTGCCGGGGACCAGCAGCGTGCTGACGGCCGGGCGCAAGGGTCGGGTTCGGTTCCCAAAGGCACCGTTCTCAAGGATGCAGCCCTCAACGGCGCAGCGACGGGGGCCCTCGATGCAGAGGTACCCGAGGCTTTTGCCGCTGCCGGCAGCGCTGCTGCGCCGGCAGCGGGCGAGTCCGGGCGCCCCGCGGGCGGGCAGCTGAGCCCCGCCGTCGTGATTCCCGGAGGCGGCATCCAGGACGATACTGTTCCGCAGCAAATCGGACGCACGGTGGGCCGCGGCGCGAAGAAGGCGGCGGACCTGCTGGCCAACCTGCCGAAATTCGGCCGCAAGAAGTAGCCCGGCCGCAGTTCCTGCGGACGACCTATTTTCCGAGGATCCGCACGTGGTCCGGCGTCAGCTCGGAGAGCCTGCTGACGCCCAGGAGCGCCATGGTGCGGGCCATGTCCTTTTCGAGGATCTGGAGGGCGCGGTCCACGCCGGCCCTGCCGCCTGCCATCAGCCCGTACAGGTACGCGCGGCCAATCAGCGTGAAGTCGGCGCCCAGCGCCAGCGCGGCAATGATATCCGCGCCGCTCATGATGCCGGTGTCCAGGATGATCGCGGCGTCGGAGTTGTCCTTGGTGAAGGCTTCCTTGACGTCCGGCAGCAGGTGGAAGGGGATGGGCGCGCGGTCCAGTTGGCGGCCGCCGTGGTTGGAGAGGATTACGCCGTCGGCGCCATGGTCCACCACCTTGCGGGCATCGTCCACGGTCTGGATGCCCTTGACCACGAGCTTGCCCTTCCATGTTTCGCGCAGCCAGTCCAGGTCCTCGAAGGTCAGGGTGGGGTCGAACATGGAGTTGATGAGATCCGCCACGGTGCCGGTGTAGCGCGAGAGTGAGGCGAACGTCAGCGGCTCGTGGGTGAGGAAGTTGAACCACCAGGCCGGCCGGTAGGACGCGTCCAGCACCGTCTTCAGGGTCAGTGCCGGCGGGATGGTCATGCCGTTGCGCACGTCCCGGAGGCGCGCGCCGGCCACCGCCGTGTCCACCGTTACCATGAGCGTGTCGTTTCCTGCCTTGGCGGCACGCTCGATCAGTTCGAGCGAGCGGTCACGGTCCGTCCAGAGATACAGCTGGAACCAGTTGCGTCCGTTGGGTGCGGCCTCGGCAACGTCCTCGATGGATGCCGTGCCCATGGTGGAGAGCGTGTAGGGGATGCCCGCGGCCTCGGCGGCCTGGGACCCGGCGTATTCTCCTTCGGACTGCATCATGCGGGTGAAGCCGGTGGGCGCGATGCCCACGGGCAGCCGGGACGGCTTGCCCAGAATGTCGGTGCCCAGGTCGATGCTGGAGACGTTACGGAGGATGCCTGGCCGGAATTCGATGTCGAGGAATGCCTGGCGGGCACGGCGCAGGGTGATCTCCGCTTCAGCAGCGCCGTCGGTGTAGTCGAACGGTGCCTGCGGGGTGCGGCGCTTCGCCATGTCCCGCAGGTCCCAGATCGTGCTGGCCCGCTGCAGCCTGGCGGCGCGGCTGAACTCCGGCTTCTTGAACTGCATCAGCGGAGCCAGGTCCGAATACTTGGGGATGCGGCGCTTCAGGGCGGCAGGGATGCGGGAGGGGATGGACGTGCCCGGCGCCGGGTTCGGCGGCGCCGTATCCCTGGGTGTGGTGGGGGCTTCGGGGTTGTTCGATTCAACTGTCTGCGTCATTGCTGCCTCCGAGGACGAAATCTGTGGTTGGACCACACTGTAGTGCATGTGGTCCAACCACATCAACTAGGATGGACCCATGCGTACGCACCAACTTGTCCTCCGGTGGATCGAGGACCAGCTTTCAGAGGGCACGCTAGCGGTGGGCGGCCGGCTGCCTGCCGAGCGCAGCCTGGCGGAGCAGCTCACCGTCTCCCGCACCTCGGTCCGCGAAGCCATCCGCATCCTGGAGGCCATGGGCATCGTGCGTGCCGGCGTGGGGTCAGGCCCCGACTCCGGGACGGTGGTGATTTCCGATCCGACGGCTGCCCTTGGCTCAGCCCTGCGGCTGCACGTGGCCACCCAGCACCTGCCGGTGGCGGACATTGTGGAAACGCGGGTGCTGCTGGAATCCTGGGCCGCGGCCCGGGCAAAACCGGACGCCCCCGAACTCGCCCGTGCCGCAGAGCTGCTGGACGACATGGACGCCGATCGGGGGACTGACGATTTCCTGGCTTTGGACGTGCAGTTCCACCTAGCCCTGGCAGATGCCGCCGGGAACGCGGTGGTCAGCGCGATGATGGGATCCCTGCGCGAGGCCATCCAGGGCTACGCCGAAAAAATGACGGCCAACCTATCGGACTGGGATGCCACCGCCGCGCGGCTGCGCTCGGAGCACCGGGAGATTCTGGAAGCCATCCGGAAAGACGATGGCAGCCGCGCCGCCAGGCTGGTCGCGGCCCACATCGAGGGCTACTACAGTGAAGCCGGCCTCGGGCATGACAGTCGTGACCCGCGGGACCCGGCTGTCATGTCGCG
Source organism: Arthrobacter sp. Soil_N43 (assembly GCF_057655195.1). Taxonomy (NCBI): domain Bacteria; kingdom Bacillati; phylum Actinomycetota; class Actinomycetes; order Micrococcales; family Micrococcaceae; genus Arthrobacter; species Arthrobacter sp. Soil_N43. The sequence goes on along the minus strand of NZ_JBDGML010000055.1, from coordinate 17,206 downwards.
GAGCGTGGATCGCCATGGCGGAACGTGAAATACACTGGCGGAATGTCTACTGTGAAGCCTCGCGGACGCTATGCCAAGGGCGCCGAACGCCGTGAGCAGATCGTCCAGACGGCTACTGATGTGTTCGCCACTGAGGGCTTCGAGGGGACAGCCCTAAAACGCGTGGCGGAGATGGTCGGCGTCAAGGAAGCCACCTTGTTTCATTACTTCAGCGGCAAGCAGGAGCTGCTGACGGCTGTCCTGACGGAGCGGGACCGCCGGAGCATGGAGCTGCGGGGAGTGGCCGACGCTGGCCTCCCAGGGGTGGTCCCCGTGGCTGAACGCAACATGCAGGAGCCCGGGCTCACCACGCTGTACGCGGTGGCGTCGGCAACAGCCAACGACCCCGGACATGCTTCGCACTCCTACTTCAAGAGCCGGTACTCCGAACTCGTCAAGGAGCTGGGGCAGGACATTCGGCGGCGTCAGAGTGCGAACGAAGTCCGGGCGGATGCCACTGCGGAGTCGCTGGCGCGACTTGTGATCGCAGCTTTCGACGGACTCCAGCTGCAATGGCTGTACGACAAGGACGTGGACATCGCCGCAGGCCTCAAGGAGCTGGTCGAGGTGCTGCTGGCACCGCCGGAAACTAAGGCGGAATAGCTACCGGTTTTTGGCCGGCCCCGTGCTTCCGCGCACTTCAACCTGCGGCCGGAAGGTATTTACGGCGTTCGGGGCGCCCTCGTTCCGGATCAGTGCGCGCAGGCTGTGCCACGCCTGCCCGCCGAGCTCCGTAATGGGCACTGCCGCCGTGGTCAGTGGCGGGGTGGTGTACCGGGCGAAGGGAATGTCGTCGAAGCCGGTGACTGAAATATCCTCCGGCACCCGGACCCCGCGCTCATGCAGTCCGCTGAGCAGGCCCATGGCCACGAGGTCGTTGAAGGCCAGGATGCCGGTGCCCCCGCTGGCGAGCACGGCGTCCACCGCGTCGTGCCCGGTGTCGAAATTGGAGCCGCCGTCGATCAGCTGGAGTTCGACGTCGGGGTGGCCGGCCTTGAACTTCTCCAGCCCCTGCAGGCGGAGCGCATTGGAGGCGCTTCGTTCCGGTCCGGCCAAGAAAACAATGCGGCTGTGACCGAGTTCCACGAGGTGCTCGGCCAGCTCCTGGATGCCCTGGCCGTAGTCCACCATCAGGCTGGGAACCCTGATTTCAGTAGTGCTTCGGTTGATCAGCACCATCGGGTGCAGCGACGGAGCCAGCTCCTCCAGTTCGGCGTCCCCCATGCGCGGCGCGCAAAGCACCAGGCCGTCGCACCGCCGTCGTGCTTCTCCCGCCAGAATGGCCTCCTCGCTGGAGACTTCGGAGGAATCGGCGATCAGCACGCGGTATCCGTCCTGCGCGGCGGCCATGCTCAGTCCCCTCAGGATCGCCTGGAAAGTGGGGTTGGCGAGATCGGGCACCACGATGCCGATGGTGTCAGTCTTGCCAAGCGCGAGGCTGCGGCCGACAGGGTTGGGCTGGTAGTTGAGCTCAGCGGCCGCCGCCCTAACGCGCTCGGCGATGGCCGGATCCACGGTGAAGTTTCCGTTCATGACGCGCGAAACCGTCGCGTGCGACACCCCTGCCTTGAGGGCGACGTCGGCAATGCCGATCCGGCGCGTGGTTGATTTCCGGCCCATGTGGCCCCTTCCCAGTCCGGCAACAACACTTTCCACCAGGGCTGCGGATATTGGTTGACGTACCTGCTGATGACTTGATACAAAGCATATAACGCTTTGAGAAAACGCTTTCTCAGCCTGATTCTTCCCACAATTTGCCAGCCCGTCAACGGGTTGGCACCGCTGCCTTCGAAAGGGGCAATCCATGGTCAACGTCGATACAGCCAGTGCAGTGCCTGCACGGGCCGGAGGGACCGGAAACGCCGCCGGGGAGCAACGGGCGCGAGTCCGCTTCGCGCTGGTCGGCACCGGATCGCGCTCGGAGATGTACGTGAGGGCCATCGTGGGCCAGCACGCCGGCGTGGCCGAACTTGCCGCCCTCAGCGACCTCAATCCGGGCCGCGTGCAGTACTACCAGGACCTCGCCGGCGAACTGTCGGGCGGAAAGGCCGCTCCGCTCGCCACATTCGAGCCGCACAGGCTGGCGGAGTTCATCGCGGAGAGCGGGATCGACCGCGTCATCATCACCACCCCTGACTACACGCACGCCGACTTCATCGTCACCGCGCTGGAAGCCGGGGCGGACGTCGTCGTCGAGAAGCCGCTCACCATCGACGCCGAAGGCTGCCGGCGCATCACCGAGGCGGTCGCGAAAACGGGACGGAACGTGGTGGTCACCTTCAATTACCGCTACTCACCGCGGAACAGTGCCCTGAAGGAAATCATCCAGAGCGGAGTACTCGGCAAGGTCACCTCGGTCGACTTTTCCTGGATGCTGGACACAGTCCACGGCGCCGATTATTTCCGGCGCTGGCACCGGGAGAAGGCCAACTCCGGCGGTCTCCTGATCCACAAGGCCTCGCACCACTTCGACCTCGTGAACTGGTGGATCGACGATGTGCCGGTGCGCGTCTTCGCCTCAGGCGGCCTGAAGTTCTACGGTGACAGGAATGCAGCCGAGCGCGGACTGGGGTCCCGGCCGGAGCGCGGAACCCCCGACCCCGGAACGGGAAAGGACACGGGGGGAGAGGCCGCAGCGGGCGCCAGCGACCCGTTCGTGCTGGACCTTCGAGATGACGAAAAACTGCGGGCTCTCTACTACGAGAACGAGCACTATGACGGCTACCGCCGTGATCAGGACGTCTTCACCGCCGGCATCACCATAGAGGACAACCTCGCCGTGGTGGTGGACTACGACGGCGGACCCACCCTGAGCTACTCGCTCAACGCGCACAGTCCCTGGGAGGGATACCGGGTGGCCGTCAACGGCACCGAAGGCCGCGCCGAGCTGGAGGTGGTGGAGCGCGCCGCGGTGCGGCGCAGTACCGATAAGAAGGTGGTGGTGGATCCGAGCGCCACGCCGGTCGAGGAAGACGATGCGGTCCGCCGCAACGGCGAGCGCCTCGTGGTGCAGCGCCACTGGGAATCCGCCTACGAAGTGCGGATCATCAACGGCGAAGGCGGCCACGGCGGCGGCGACCTCCTGCTCCTCTCAGACCTTTTCAATGGTCCCGGCGAAGACCCGCTGGGCCGGCCGTCCGGCTATCTGGACGGTCTCCGCTCCGTATCCGTGGGCATTGCCGGCAACGAATCCCTCGCCACGTCCCTCCCCGTGCGCATTGAGGACCTCAACCTCGGCGCCGACCTCCGCCGCGGCCGCTGAACCAGCCGACGACACCCATAAGGAAGCCATGAGCAGGATTTTAGTGACCGGCGGCTCCGGCAGACTGGGCCGCAGCGTGGTGGATGGGCTCGCGCGGGCGGGCCACCATGTCATCTCCGTTGACCGCGATGCGGTTCCGGCAGCCCAGCTGCCCGCCGGCGCCGTGCAGCACACCGCGGACCTTCTGGCGCCCGGGGAGGCTCTGCGCCTCATGCGGGATGAAACTCCCGACGCCGTCATCCACCTGGCAGCGATCGCCGTACCTTTTAGCGCACCCGAGGACGTCATTTTCAGCACCAACACCCGGCTCGCCTTCGCGGTCTTGAGTGCCGCCACCGAGGCCGGGGTGCCGAAAATCGTCACCGCGAGCAGCCCCACAGTGCTGGGCTACGGATCACCCGCCGGCTGGCTGCCGGATGCCTTCCCGCTGGACGAGGAAACCACTCCGAAGCCCTGGAACGCGTACGCGCTGTCCAAGCTGATCGCCGAACAGACGATGCAGATGTTTGCGGCGGCCCAGGGGGACCGGATCCGCTACGCCGCCTTCCGCCCCTGCTTCGTCATCTCACCGGAGGAGTGGGAGGGCGCCCCGACGCAGCAGGGACACACCCTTGCGGAGCGGCTCGCCGATCCCGCCCTGGCAGCCCCGGCATTGTTCAACTACGTCGACGCCCGCGATGTGGCGGATTTCCTGGAGCTGCTCCTGCAGAAAATGGACGCCATTCCCAACGGCCAGACGTTTTTTGTGGGCGCGGCGGACGCCCTCGCGGCCGAACCGCTGGCGGAATTGATCCCGCGATTCCTGCCCGGCAGCGCCCGCCTGGCTGCGGCCCTGACAGGCACCAGTCCCAGCTTTTCCGTCGACAAGGCCCGGAAGCTGCTCGGCTGGGAGCCAACGCGGACCTGGCGGACCGAATTAAGAAATCCAGCCCCCTCACGCCTCAACGACGAGGCCCCCGCGGTGTTCGCCGCGGCAGGAACCGGACCCAAGGAGACGCCATGAAGTTCGTCGGAGTACTTTTCTTCCCCGTCACCCCGTTCGCGCCCGACGGCACCGTGGACGTCGGCGTCCTCAAGGAGCACATCAGCTCCCGGCTGCCCTTCGGGCCGGGCGGCGTTTTCGCGGCCTGCGGGACCGGCGAGTTCCACGCGCTGGGCATTGACGAGGTCCGCACCGTTGTGGCGGCCACCGTCGAGGCGGTCGCCACCGCCGCTGTACGAGTGCCCGTGGTTGCCGGGGCGGGCGGACCGCTCGGGCACGCCATGGCCGCCGCGCGGGCTGCCGAGGAAGCAGGAGCGGACGCCCTGCTGGTCCTGCCGCCTTACCTGGTCAGCGGTCCGGTGGACGGTCTGGTCGCCTACATCGAGGCCGTGGCCGACGCCAGCAGCCTGCCCGTGATCGTGTACCATCGCGGCAACGCGACGTTCACGGCCCAGGCCATCGGCCAGCTGGCAGCCAACCCCAAGGTCATCGGCTTCAAGGACGGCGTAGGGGATGTGGGCCTCGCCCAGGAGATCGTGACCGCGGTCAAGGCCAGCGGGCGGACCGACTTCCTGCTCTTCAACGGCCTGCTCACGGCCGAGCTCAGTCAGGGCGCCTACTGTGGCCTCGGCATCCCGCTCTACTCGTCGGCGGCTTTCGCGATGGCCCCCGAAATTGCCACTGCCTACTACAACGCCTACATGGACGGGGACGAGGAACGCCGTGATGCCCTGCTTGAGGGCTTCTTCGCTCCGCTCGTCAGGCTTCGCGACCAGACCCCCGGCTTCGGCGTCTCCCTGATCAAAGCCGGCCTCCGGCTGTCCGGTCTGCCCGTAGGGTCCGTCCGCCCGCCGCTTGTGGACCCCAACGGGGAACAGCTCGTTGAGCTGAAGGCGATCCTGGCCAAGGGCCACGAGCTGGCGGTCTGCTAGTGGCGGGCGCTAGCCCTGCACCCGCCGTGAGTCCTGCACCAGCGGTGAGTTCTGCTCCCGGCGGGGCAGTTCCCCGGATCACGGGCCTTCGAACGCGCCTCCTCACCGTTCCGCTACGGCGGAGCTGGGGCCTGGATGCCACCGAAAACCACGTGATCGCCACCGAAATCCAAACGGACGATGGCGGCGCCGGGCGCGGCTTTTCGTGGACGCCCACCATTGGCCCGCAGGCTGTGAAGGCCTTGCTGGATTGCGATATCGCCCCCTTCGTCACCGGGCTGGAGGCAACCCCGGAGACGGTGTGGGACTTGCTGTGGAAGCGGCTGCACGAGGCCGGCGGCGGAGGCCTGACCACCATCGCCATGGCCGGCGTCGACCTGGCGCTGTGGGATCTGCGCGCCCGCCGCGCCGGGGCGTCAGTGACCGCCCTCCTGGGGCAGCGCCAGGAGTCGGTGGAGGTGTACGGTTCCGGTGTCAACCTGCATTACTCCCTGGAAGAACTCGTGGGGCAGGTGGAGCGCTGGGTGGCCGCCGGCCACCGGGCCGTGAAAGTGAAGGTTGGCAAGCCGGACATCCGGGAGGACGCGGAGCGGTTGGCCGCGGTGCGCTCAGCTCTGGGCCCGGACCGGAAGCTGATGATCGACGCCAACCAGCGCTGGGACCTGCCCGCGACGTTCCGGGCCCTGGATGTGCTGGGGGAGTTTGGCCTGGAATGGCTGGAGGAACCCCTGTGCGCGGACGACCTGTGGGCGTACCGGCGGCTGCGGAAGCACTCGCCCGTGCCCATCGCCCTCGGCGAAAACCTTCACACCATTTACCGGTTCCGGGACTTCATCGATGCCGGCGCTGTGGACATCATCCAGCCCAACATCGTCCGGGTGGGCGGGATAACGCCGTTCCGGCGCATCGTGGAACTCGCCCGGACCCACAGCATCAGGGTCCTGCCGCACCTGCTTCCCGAGCTGTCCGGACAACTGGCCCTGACGCTGGCCGAGCCGACCCTGGTGGAGGACGTCGAGGACGCGGGCTTCGGCCAACTCGGCGTCCTCGACGGACCCTCACCGGTCCGGATAGCGGACAGCCGCCTCACCTCGTCCGGCCTCCCCGGCATGGGCTTCAGCTTCAGGGAGTAAACGCCGGTGGGGACCCCGGTAACCCGGGGCCCCCACCAAGCGGAACCGGCGCCTACACAGGAGCGGCGACAGGGCGGGCGTCCACCGCGGCACGCGGCAGCGGATCCAGGTGGCTGATGCCCTCTGGAGTGACCTGCAGGACCTGGGCCGTGGCAATGTCGTAGAACAGGCCGGTCACGTGCAGCCCGCGGGAGCGGAGTGCCTCCCGGACCCCGGGGTGTCGCTGCAGCCGCTCCAGTTGGACCGCGACATTGACCATCGCCAGCTGGTCCACTTCCCCGTATCCTTCGGCTGCTGCTGCGGCCTGCACGGGATGCCCCGAGCGGAAGGCGGCCAGGCTGGGCCGGGCATGGTCCAGCCAGGCATCGACCGAACTGCGCCCGGCAGCGGCCTCCTGGACCGAGCCCTCGGCCGGCTCTGCGGTCAGGGCAGTCATGGCGCCGCAGCCGGAGTGGCCGCAGACAACCACGGACCTGATGGACAGCTTGTTGAGAGCGAAGTCCAGGGCTGCTTCGACCGAGGGGTCGAGCCGGCCGTTCCCCACGACGTTGCCCACGTTCCGGACGGTGAACAGGTCGCCCGGGCCGCTGCTGGTGATCAGGTTCGGGACCAGCCGTGAATCTGCGCAGGTGAGGAACAGGGTGTCCGGGTTCTGGGCGGCGGACAGTTCCTGCACATGGGGACGGAGCAGGTGCGCGTGCCGGCGGTGGTAGTTGTCCACGCCCGCGAGCACCGTCTGCAGGGGAGCCGGACCGCTGGCCCCGGCGCCCGTCCCGGCGTCCGCCTCAGCCCGGTGATGCCGCTGCCAGCTGCGCCACGGAGCAAAGCCGCCCCGGAGTGCGGAGCGCGAGCTGCCGCGCGCCGGCGGCCCTGCCTTGGCACCGTGGAGGGTGGCGGTGCCGCTTTCTTCGATCACCACGGTGCCGCCGTTGCCGATGTGCCGGCTGCGCCATGCGTCCAGCGTGTCGTGAACAGGGTGATCCAGAAAGTCCACCTCAAGCTCGACAGTGACGTGCGAGCCGGTCGGAACGGAGGCGAGGACGTGGCTGAGGCGGGGGAGCGAAAGGAAGCTGCAGGATCCGTCGACGACCACCCTCCAGCGCTGCTCGTCCGGGTCGCCGAGGGGTTCCGCATGGATACCGGCGCGGACTACGCGCCACAGGACCAGCGCCACGGCCAGGGCCAGGCCCGTGAGCACTCCTGCCAGGAGGTTCACAAACACCACGGTCAGCAGCGTGACCGCGTATACCGCCAGATCCCCGGTAACGCGGGCGGTGTGGAAGTCGGCCACCTTCACGAGCCGGACGCCGATGATGATCAGCAGTCCCGCCAGCACGGCAACGGGAACAAGCTCGATCACGGCTGCCAGGAGAAGCGAGAAGACCAGCACCCAGATGCCGTGCAGAATGGCTGATTTTCGCGTCCGCGCCCCTGCTTCCAGATTGGTTGCGCTGCGCACGATCACGCCGGTGACGGGAAGTCCGCCCAGCATGCCGGAGGTCACGTTGGCGGCTCCCTGGCCCAGGAGTTCCCGGTTGAAGTCCGTCCTTTCGCCGTGGTGCATCCTGTCTACGGCGACGGCGGAGAGCAGGGATTCAACGCTCGCCACCAGCGCGATGGTTATGACGCCGATGGCAACGGCGCTCCAATGCCCCTCCGGCAACTGCGGCAGGGAAATCGCGTTCAGGAGGGACCCGTCGAAGGTGATCCGGTCGACGTCGGACTTGAACGGCAGCGACAGCGCAGTGGCGGCGACCACGGCCGCCAACGGAGCAGGGATGCGGCGGACGGCCGCCGGCATGTACTTCCAGCCGAGCAGCGTGAGGATCACCAAGACGCCCAGAACCGCTGCCTGGTGATCCAGCGACGTGATGGTGGCAGGCAGGGCCTTGACGTTCTGCCAGGCTGATTCGCCGGCCTCGGCGCCGAGCATCACATGGGTCTGTTGCAGGACGATGATGATGCCGATGCCGGCAAGCATGGCATGGACCACCACGGGGGCGATGGCGAGCGCCACACGGCCCACCCGTGCAAAGCCCAGCAGAGTCTGGAGGACACCGGCCGCGGCCGTGATGGCGCAGGTCGCCGGCCAGCCGAACTGCTCGATGAGTCCGGCAACGATGACGGTCAGTCCTGCGGCAGGGCCGCTGACCTGCAGCGGAGAGCCGCCCAAGGTGCCGGCTACGATGCCGCCGACGGCGGCTGCGATAAGGCCTGCCATAACGGGTGCCCCGGAGGCCGCCGCAATCCCCAGCGAGAGCGGCACCGCCACGAGAAACACGACAAGGGAGGCCGGCAAATCCCAGCGAAGTCCGGATGTCAGGGCAGTCCGGAAAGGCATCCGATTTGCTGTAGGGGGAGGAGAGATTGGATCCGTTGCGGCTGGTGAGGGCATTTTTGTCCTTGGCTCGTTTGGCGGGTCCTTGTCCACGCTATTGACGCCGCCAGTACAGCCGCAAGGACATCAGCCGTGAGAAACAACACCCGACGGCAGCCGTAAAATCCGCTTAACACAGCCCTTATTTTTTGGTGCTTCAGGCGTTCCGTGACAGTCCTGGCAAAGCTCCCGGAGGCTCGCCGGAATGTCAGATGCCCGGCCTGCCGCGAGAATCCGGGCGGAGGGCAGCGGTGGAGGGATTCCGGCGACAGCTCACGGGCAGTTGACGACTACACGGGCATTTATCAAGTCACATTAGAAATGTTGTGCTTCAGCGTGCACCGCGCGCGAAAAAACTTTGCCTACAGCTGCAGGGTGAGCGGCCTCTCGATGCCGTTCACCGGAGCGCACGGCCATCGGGGGTCCGCCGTCAGGACCCTTATCCCGCTGCCGGTCAGCTGCACGGTGTCCTCGATTTTCACCCCTGGCCCCGACGGATTCCACGTGAACGGTTGGTTCACCACGACGGCGTCCTCCGCGGACGGCGTGACACGTGGATCGCGCCCGGCATACCCGGCCGGTCCGCCCTGGTGATGCAGTTCCCACTGCCCCTGGCCGAAGCCATGCCGGGCGTAGGCGGCCTTAATTTCAGCGAGGATCGCGGCCAGAAGGGTTCCCGGGACAGTGGCGTCGAAGATGTCCGCCTCGACCGCCGCGATCCTGGATTCGGCATCATGTTCCGCCGGCGTGGCGGCATCGAAACGGACCCAACGCGTCGCGTTGGCCACCAGGCCGTCGCGTCTGGCGCAGGCCACGAGCATTGCCCTGCGGCCAATGGGTGTGTGCGTGGCCAGGGGGTGCCGGAAGCCGCTGCGTGAACTGCCGCTGCACAGTAGGACCAGGGGCTCGGCGCCCGCCGCCACCAGATGCGAGGCGAGAGCGGCGGCCAGCGCGAGCTCGGTGTCCTCCGGCCGCGCGGCGGACAGGACATCCGTCATGGCGCGGGCAAGGTCCCCGCTGAGCCGGGCATAGCGGGCACTTTCTCCGGGCAGCAGCGGCTGCCGGGCGGCCCGCAACTCGGCGGTGACCGCCGCTTCGTCGAGGGGCACGTCGCCCGTAAGGTCCCTGCCCAGCCCGGCGGCGGCATCATGCAGCTGTCCGTACCAGGGGACCTCGTGCAGCGACACGCCCTCCGGCAGTTCTTCGGCGGCAATCCTGCCTGTCTCGTTATTGAAAGTCACCAGGTGATCGCCGTCGCGGCCAACCAGCACCGCGGCCACCGGATCGCCTGCCAGGCTGATGTGGACCCGGCTGCCGTCCAGGTACCAAGTGAGCGCAGTGTGGCTGGTCAGGAGGAGCGAGTCTCGGCCGGCGGCGTCGAGGATGTCCAGCACCCGGCGCCGCTTTACTGCCCGGTCCGCCGGCACACCCGGCGCAGTGCGCGCTGGTGTTGCCTCAGGCCACGGGGTCCTTGCGATGTCGATGGAGCCGGTGTTCACGAGCGGCGTTCCAATGCGGCGATGAGCGAGTCAATGTCGGCGGTGCCAAGGCGGGCATCGGACACCAGCACCGTGATGCTCCGGTGCACGGATTCGCCGGCATGCAGGACCACGGGCTCATCCCAGGCAAGTGACTGTCCAACACCGGGGTAGCCGGCCACGCGGACGAACCACGGGTCGCCGCAATCCTCCGGCGCGGTGAAGACAAGCGTGGCGGGCTCTCCGTCAAAGGTCCCGCTCCACGCGAGCCATCGGCTCACCGAGCCGTGCAGCGCGGGCTCCCCGGACCCCGCCGGCGACCAAACCCGGGCGCCGTCGCACGCCGGCAGGCGCCAAAAGAACCCTCCATAGCCGCCCTGCGCCCGACCATTGGAACCGGGACTGCCGAGGCTGACCGGACCAGCGCCGGCCGGCGCCAGGGTGAAATCGAGTGTCAGGCGCCAGGTCTGGGGGTCGACGGCGGCCCACGTCCAGTTGCGCTGCTCCCGCAGCAGCGCAGCGCCGTCGGGCCCGTTCCAGGACAGGTTCTCGGAGAAGGTACCGCCTCCACCAGCGCCGTCTCCACCAGGGCCGGGCCCGTCGGCGGAAGCCGTGGGGGCTGACGTGCGCACAACCGCGCCGTGATCCGGCCGCCAGACGTACTCGCCGGCGTCGCGGGTGTACGTCCGTCCGCCCCAGAAGTTGATGCCGTTGACATCCTGCAGTGCCACGCCGACCCCGAGGTGCCACACATGGTCGGCGGGCTGATGGTCGGTGACCACGGTGCCGGCCAGGGTCCGTACCGGGTGCAGGTAGGGGCGTGGGGAGGAGCTGGGCCGGATGTGGCTGCCGTCCTGGTAGCTCGCCACGTCACGTCCCGCCACGGTGAAAGTGGCGGCCGGCTCCAGCGGACGGGCCCATGGAGCGGCGAGTTCGGAGAACGTCGCCTGTGCAAGGGCTGCCCGTGAGATGAGTTCAGCAATTCCGTGCACCACGGGATGGGCGTCGTCCCCGCTGCCTTCCCACGTGATGTAGCGGGCGTCGATCTGACGCGGTGCCGGGGCGGTGCGGATTGCCTCCAAGACGGCCGTGAAGGCCCCGGACCCGGCCAGGGGACTGAGCAATTCCGCGCCCGACGAGCGTGCGTCCAGCAGGTTTTCCAGCAGATCCGTGCGGCCGAACACCTCGCGGCGCTCGCCGTCCGCCGTCGTGACCACCAGCTCATCTGCCGTGTAGAAGAACTCCGCCTTGCCTGCCGTGCCGAACACGGTGACCGAGGGCAGGGTCTGTTCGGCGGCGCAGAGGGTCAGGGCGCAGGTCAGAACCCGGCCGCCCGCCGTGCGGACCCGGATCACCGACGTGTCGTCGCTCTCGGTGGGGTGGGCGTGGTACAGATCTGTGTCCACGCCTGCCACGTCCTCCAACGTATGCGCACCGGCTATGCTGAGCCCCGTGACGACCGCGTGCGCCAAGGCGTTGGTGGCCACGCCATCCACGACGTCGGTTCCGTCGAGACTGCGCTTGCCCGCCCAGCGCGAGCGCTGGAAATAGGCTCGTGTCCTGAGCCAGGTCCCGGTGGCGCTCAAACCGAGGACGTCGCCGATTTCCCCGTTCGCGATGACCTCTCCCACGGCGGGCAGCCCCGCGGATCCCAAACTCTGGAATCCCACCTGCACGAGCCGGCCAGCCGATTTGGCCGCCGCCAGGAGCTCTTGGAACTGCGACAGGGATGCTGCGGGAGGCTTCTCAACATAGACGTCCGCGCCGGCGGAGAGGGCGGCCTTGGCGAGCGGGACGTGGGTCTGGATCGGGGTGGCCAGAATGACAACGTCCGGGGCAGTGCCCGCCGCAAGGAGGTCGTCCAGGGTTTCGAAGACGGCGACCGAGTTGCCCAACGTCCCGTCCCTTGGCGGGTGCGGATCTGCGATGGCCACGAGATCGAGGGCGCCGGTGGCCTGCAGCCGTGCCAAGTTGGCGAGGTGGCGTTCACCAAAACCGTGCACTCCGACGAGGGCAATGCGTGGCACGGTGCTTGGTGCCTGCGCGGAAGGGCTCGGAGCGACAGAGGAAGCATAAGCGGAAGGTTGCGACATGCGGAGTGATCCTTATGAGGAAGAAGTGCTGACGACAAGGAAGCCTCGGGCAGTTACACCGTATCTGAGAAAGCGTTTTCTCGCATCACTTTCACTGAGGGCCCGACGCCGGTTTGGCCAGCGCCTTCGGGGCGGCAATGAAGTAGCAGTGTCTCATGGAAAGCGTTATCCCAAAATACCGAAAAACCCTGTACATCGCTTTGGAAAGCGTTTACCTTGGTACGGAACCGCTTCACCGGAAGTGCCGCCAGGCACGATTTCGGACTGCACCGGAGCCGGGATGGCGCCGGGGTACAGGCTTAGCCAAAACCGTTCCGGACGAATTGCCTGCACGTGGATGGCCACGATGACCAAAGGAGACCATATGGCCGCTCAACACATACCCAAGCCCAAGCGAGCGAGGTGCGCGCGGTGAGTGCCATCAACGAGCTCACGTCCCTCTCCCGCCGCAAGGGTCCGGTCACCGCCGAGGAGAAGAAGGCCAACGCGCGGGACAACAAGGCCGCCTATATCTTCCTGATGCCGTGGCTTGTGGGGCTGGTGGCCATCACGGTCGGGCCCATGCTGATGTCCCTGTACCTGTCGTTCACTGACTACAACTTGATTCAAGCTCCGGAGTGGGTGGGCCTGGACAACTTTGTGCGGATGTTCAGCGATGCCAGGCTGCACAACTCCCTCGGCGTGACGTTCACCTACGTGCTGGTCGGCGTGCCGCTGCAACTGGCAGTCGCGCTGCTGATCGCGCTGGTGCTGGACAAGGGCCTCCGCGCCCTTCCGTTTTACCGGTCCATCTTTTACCTGCCGTCGCTGCTGGGCGGGTCGGTGGCCATTGCCATCCTGTGGAAGCAGATCTTCGGCACGACGGGCCTGGTCAACCAGATTCTGGCGGTTGTGGGCATTCAAGGACCAGGCTGGATCTCCGATCCGAGCACCGCACTGGGCTCCATCATCCTGCTGCATGTCTGGACGTTCGGCGCCCCGATGATCATCTTCCTGGCCGGCCTGCGCCAGATCCCCAACATGTACTACGAAGCGGCCGAGGTTGACGGTGCCACCAAGCTCCAGAAATTCTGGCGCATCACCCTGCCGCTGCTCAGCCCCATCATCTTCTTCAACCTGGTGCTGCAGATCATCGGATCATTCCAGTCGTTCACCCAAGCGTTTATCGTCTCGGGCGGCAATGGCGGTCCGTCAGATTCCACCATGTTCTTCACTCTCTACCTCTACCAAAAGGGCTTCGGCCAGTTTGATATGGGATACGCCTCGGCCATGGCCTGGTTCCTGCTGGTCATCATCGGTGCGTTCACTGCCATCAACTTCATCGCTGCAAAGTATTGGGTTTTCTATGACGACTAAGCTGGAGACGCTTCCCGCCGCGGGCAACAAACCCGCGGCCGGCAAGCCAACGAATCCCCGCAAGCCCCGCGAATCCCGCGGCAGCCTGGCCTTTAGCCGGAGCGCGCGGACCAAGGCGCTCATCAAGCACGCGATCCTGATCGTGACCGGGGGTGTGATGATCTATCCGCTGCTGTGGATGGTCGTTTCCTCGCTCCGCGCCAATGAACTCATCTTCCGCGAGCCCGGTCTGTGGCTCAACAGCATCGAAATGGCTAACTACTCGGACGGCTGGTCTGCGCTGACCCACCCGTTTGGCCACTACATGCTCAACTCAGCCGTAGTGGTGTTGGGGTCGATCTTCGGGAACCTCATCTCCTGTTCCATGGCCGCTTATGCCTTTGCCCGGCTTCAATTCACGGGGCAGAAGATCTTCTTCGGCATCATGCTGCTCACCATCATGCTGCCGTTCCACGTGGTGATTGTTCCGCAGTACATCCTGTTCTCTCAGATTGGCTGGGTGAACACCTTCTGGCCGCTCATCGTGCCCAAACTCCTGGCGACGGATGCGTTCTTCGTGTTCCTCATGGTCCAGTTCATCCGCGGCATACCCAAGGAGCTTGACGAAGCGGCCAGGATCGACGGCGCCGGCCATCCGCGGATCTTCCTGCGCGTGATACTGCCCCTCATGGTTCCGGCACTCGCGACCACCACGATCTTTACGTTCATCTGGACGTGGAATGACTTCTTCGGCGCCCTGATCTACCTGACCGACCCGGACATGTTCACCGTCCCGGTAGCGCTGCGGGCCTTCGTGGATTCGCAGTCTGCCACCAGTTGGGGATCGCTGTTCGCGATGTCCATCGTGTCCCTGCTGCCGGTCTTCCTGGTGTTCCTCTTTGGCCAGCGGTTCCTCATCAAGGGCATCGCCACTACCGGCATCAAGTAACCCCCCGACCGGACGTCTGGATTCAGAGGCCCGCGTTCAGGGCCCCGAAATCAGTACTTGTATTACAAGCTAGATACTTATAACCTTAGTTGGAAAGCGTTTTCCTCATCTTTCAAAGATCAATGAAGATCGGAGTGAACTGTGCATCTATTCTCCCGGCCAGCCGCAACCGCCGTTCCCGGCCAGCGCAAGGCATCAACTAATTCGGCGCCGCGCAGGATGCGGACGATGGGAGCGGTCGCCGCGGCAGCCGCCGTCGTACTTTCCCTGAGCGCCTGCGGCGGGGGATCCCCGTCCCAGAGCGCGGACGGCACGGTGGAACTCAGGTTCTCCTGGTGGGGCAGCGACAAGCGCGCGCAGGTCACCCAGCAGGCCATCGACGCCTTCGAGGCAGAGAATCCCAACATCAAGATCAAGCCCGAGTATGGCGACTGGAGCGGATACTGGGACAAGCTGGCCACCCAGGTGGCGGCCAATGACGCTCCCGACATCATCCAGATGGACGAAAAGTTCATCACGGAGTACTCGAGCCGTGGAGCGTTGCTGGACCTCTCGAAGTACGACGTCGACACGTCCAAACTTGATGAGGCTGCGCTGAAGGCGGGCCAAGGGGAGGACGGCCTCACCGGCATTCCTGCCGGCATCAACGCTGCCACCATCCTGGCCAACCCGGCAGTGTTCAAGGCCGCGGGCGTGGAAATGCCCAACGATGCCACCTGGACGTGGGAAGACTTCGAACGGATCGCTGCGCAGGTGACGGCGAAGTCGCCGAAGGGCACTTACGGTGCGGCAGCGTATGGCACGGACGAGGCGTCCCTGGGGGTATGGCTCAGGCAAAATGGCAAGTCGCTCTACACGGAGGACGGAAAGCTGGGCTTTGAGCCTGCAGACATTGCCGAATGGTGGGCCTTCCTGAAGCAGATGAGCGAAAAGAAGGCTGTACCGTCGGCGTCGGAGGTTGTGGAAGCTGAGGCTGCGCCGTTGGATCAGAGTGGCCTCGCGACCGGCAAGAACGGGCTTGCCTTCTGGTGGTCGAACCAGCTTCCTGCGCTCGAAAAGGCGGCAGGCGCTGAGCTTAAGGTCCTGAGGTTCCCGACCAAGACCGGTTCCGCCGCAGACGCTAACCTCTGGTACAAGGCCTCGCAGTTCTGGTCGGCTTCCTCCAGGACCAAGCACCCGGAGGAAGTTGCCAAGTTCATCAACTTCCTGGCCAACGACGTCAAAGCCGGCGAAGCACTCCTGGCAGATCGCGGCGTCTACCCCAACTCGGAGGTGCGGGAGGCGATTTCCGCCAAACTGACACCGGCCGACGTCAAGGTTGTGAAGTTCATCGATCAGATCAAGAGCGAGCTGGGTGAGACGCCCGCCTCGCCGCCAAAGGGAGCCGGCGCCATCCAGGAAATCATCAAGCGCTATACCTCGGAGGTGCTGTTCAACAGGCTCTCAACGGAAGAAGCCGGCAAGAAAGCAGTGGACGAGATGGCCTCAGCCATTAGCAGTTAGGGCTTCACATAGGCAGGCTCATTTCCGCAGTTCAGCTTTTTGGCTGTTCGACGGCGGGACTGCATAAAGTGCCTCCCACCGGACCCGTTGTGGTTCGGTGGGAGGCATTTTCTGTTGCGTTCGGAACGGTGGCTGTCTGGATTCTCGCCTGTAGCGTGCCATAGCCCGGATCGTGCTGGAGCGGGCCGGATTGTCCCCGGAGCGTCGGCCAGCCGCGTCACCAACCTCTCAGGTCATTACAGCTAGCGGGCGGGTCGATGTGCCGGCCTGTTTATGTGCGGTGGTGGTGGTTGCGGCGGGGTTTTTGGTGGGGGTCGATGTGGGGTGGCGGGATGAACCAGGGGATGCCGGATCGCATGTGGATGGTCCATTGTTCTTTGTGGATGAGGTGGTGGTGATGGGAGCACAGGAGTGTGCCGTTGTCGGTGCTGGTGGGTCCTCCGTGTGACCAGTAGGTGGTGTGATGGGCTTCGCACCAGGGGGCGGGGATGGTGCAGTTGGGGAAGGCGCAGCCTTGGTCGCGGGCGGTGATGGCTTTGCGGATGTGGGGCGGGAAGATGCGGGTGGTGCGGCCGATGTCGAGGATGCGGCCTTCGCTGCCGAGCAGGACCGGGATGATGTCCGCGTCGCAGGCTATTTTGCGGATGGTCGCGGGCGTGACGGGCCCGGTGAAGGTGAAGGATCCTGTCCCGGTCGCCGTGCCTGGTCGTGCGCTTAGTTCTGTTCCTGGGAGTGGCAGCCGGAGTGGCAGCTGGTGCATGCCAGTGGCCGTGTCCGGATCACTGGTGGTGCCCGGGAACTCTCCGGCGCCGGGGGATGTGGGCTGGTCCGTGGTGGCCGCACCCGAAGCTGCACCCGGAGCTGCACTCGGGGCTGCGCCGTGCGCGGTGTCGTGGTGGTGGGGCTGGCCGGGTGCGGTCCGGGCGGTTGCTGTGGGTGTTGTTGGGGTGGTGCGGGGGTATCGGGGGCCGGTGGCGGCGGTGGTCTCGAGTTGGGTGAGGAGGTCCTGGTAGCTGACGGTGACCATGACCTGGGGTCGGAGGCCTCCGGTGGCCGGGAGGGTGGCGGTGGCGAGGGCGGTTTTGCAGGCGCCGACGAGGCCGTCGAGCTGCTGCTGGGGCCG